>JACPTJ010000100.1 GCA_016192835.1 Betaproteobacteria bacterium | reverse complement strand
CCACGTGATGTTCATCGCGAACGCCATCAAGGTGGCCGGTTGCCTGATGATGCTGCTCGGCGTGCATCCGCTGCTCGCCTACGGCGTGGTCGGACTCGGCGCCGCTGCTTACTCCCCGGCGAAATACGGCATCCTCACCGAATACCTGCCGCACCAAAAGCTGGTGCTCGCCAACGGCTGGATCGAGGGCCTCACCGTCGGCTCGATCATACTCGGCACCGTGCTCGGCGGCGCGCTGATCAGCCAGGCGCTCTCAGCCAAACTGCTGCGCATCGACATCCCGCAGCTCGACACCGGCATCGATACCGCGCCGGAAATCGCGATCGCGGTGATCATCGTGTTCTACGTAATCGCAGCGGTGTTCAATCTTTACATCCCGCGAACCGGCATCGATCACAAGCCGCAACGCAAGAACCCGGTTTATCTCGTCAGGGATTTCGCGCATTGCCTGCGGCTGCTGTGGGGCGACAAGCTCGGCCAGATTTCGCTCGCGACGACCACGCTTTTCTGGGGCGCCGGCGCGACGCTGCAGTTCATCGTGCTGAAATGGGCGGAAGTCGCGCTCGGCTACACGCTCTCGCAATCGACCGTGCTGCAGGGCATCACCGCGGTCGGCATCGCCGCCGGCGCGGTGATCGCGGCCAAGACGGTTCCGCTGCACCGCGCGGTGAACGTGCTGCCGGTCGGCATCGCGATGGGGGTCATTACCGTCGGCCTGATCTTCGTGCGCGATGTCTATCTCGCGATGGCGATGATGACGCTGGTCGGCGCGCTCGCCGGATTCTTCGTGGTGCCGATGAACGCGCTCTTGCAGCACCGCGGCCACATCCTGATGGGCGCCGGCCACTCGATCGCGGTGCAGAACTTCAACGAGAACCTCAGCATCCTGGGGATGCTCGGCGTCTATGCGTTGCTGATCAAGCTCGAATTTTCGATCTACACCGTCATCGTGCTGTTCGGCGCGTTCGTCGCGGTGACCATGGCACTGGTGCGCAATCGCCACCAGTCCAACGTGCGCGGCGGAAACATGCCGGAGATCCCCGTCGGCGCGCAGCATTAAAGACCCAGGCCGAGGTCGGCCGGGTAAGGATCGTGCGGATAGTGGAACGGCACCGGCCCATCCGGCGCGCCATCGAGAAACTGGCGCACAAAGGGGTCCTCGGAGGCGCGCATTTCCGCGGTGGGGCCGGCGGCGGCCACCACGCCGTCCGAGATCAGGTAGACGTAGTCGATGACCTTCATGGACTCAACCGCATCGTATGAGACGACGATCGAAGTTGCGCCGAGCGCGTCGTTGAGACGGCGGATCAGGTTGCCGATCACGTTGCAGGAAATCGGGTCCAGTCCCGAGAACGGCTCGTCGTACATGATCAGCATCGGGTCGAGCGCGATCGCGCGGGCCAGTCCGACGCGCCGCGCCATGCCGCCCGAGAGCTCGGCCGGCATCAGTTGCGCCGCGCCGCGCAGGCCGACTGCCGCGAGCTTCATCAGCACGAGATCCCGGATCATGCTCTCGGGAAGATCGGTGTGCTCGCGCATCTGGAATGCGATGTTCTCGAACACCGACAAATCGGTGAAGAGCCCCCCCATCTGGAACTGCATCCCCATCTTGCGCCGCAGTTGATACAGGGCGACGCGGCTCAATTCGTGCACGACCTGGCCGTCGACCCTGACGCAGCCGTCGGCCGGAACGAGTTGCCCTCCGATCAGACGCAGCAGCGTCGACTTGCCGCAACCGCTCGCGCCCATGATGCCGACCACTTTCCCGCGCGGAATCGTGAGGCTGATGCCTTTGAGCAGCTCGCGATCCGCGTAGCCGAACCGCAGCTTGCTGATCTCAACGATGTTGTCCGATTGCATGGCTCGCCCGGGATTTTTCGCGTCTGTAGTTTAACATGGCGCCGCCGCGGTCTTATTCCACTGTAGGGTGCGCTTGCGCACCGTCCGGCAATCGGTGCGCAAGCGCACCCTACTCCCCTTAATGCTTAATCGGTGCGCAAGCGCACCCTACTAACGCCGCAGGCGCAGATATATTTCCGGCAGCTTGTTGGGCAGGCTGTTGATGTGATCGAGCACGAGGTAATGGCCGGGCCCGAAGATCTGCGGCAGATACTGGTTGGCCATGGTGTCGACCGTGATGCAGAACGGATGCACGCCGCGCGCGACCGCTTCCTTCACCGCCATGCGCGTGTCCTCGTGCAGGTAGCGCCGGTCGCCGCCGTCGTCGTAATCTTCCGGCCGGCCGTCCGACAGGATCAGCAGCAGGCGGCGCCGGCTTTCGACCTGGGCAAAACGCGCGGTCGCGTGGCGGATCGCCGCGCCCATGCGGGTGGCAAGCCGTCCCGACATGCCGCCGATCACGCTTTTGATCTGCAGCGTGTACGGTTCGTCGAAATTCTTGATCGTGTAATAGCTCACGTTGTCGCGATACTTGGAGCAGAAACCGGCGATCGAGTAGGCGTCACCGACTTCTTCCATGCTTTCGGCGAACAACAGCACGCCGGCGCGCACGCGGTCGACCAGCCGCCCGCCGCCTTCGGGCAGGTGCTGCATGATCGAAGTCGACATGTCGGCGAGCAGCGTCACCGAAACGTCGCGCTGCTTGACCTCGCGCCGGCGGTAGATCGCGGGCTCCGGCGACATGCCGGCGCTGCGCTCCGCGACGTAAGCGACCGCGGCGTTAAGATCGATGTCATCCCCGTCGAACTGGCGCAGCCTCGGCGCAAGCCGCGTCGGCTTCTGCGCCTGGATCGCCCTTTTCAGCCGCTTCAGTGCCATCGCGTGCTGCGAGGTGAGGCGGTTCGCCTCGGCGAGGTTCGCCTCACCGAGCGGTTTCTCCTGCACCCAGCACCAGTTGCGCTTGTAGCGCCCTTCGCGATAATCCCATTCGGGATACGGCCTGCCTTTTTCGCTGCCCTGCCCCCCGCGCTCCTGCGCCTGCGAGCGTTTCAGCGACTGGGTGCGCGAGCCGGCGCTCTTGCCCTCGGCGGCGATCTCCTGCTGCCGGTCGCCGCTTTGCTCGCCGCCCGCGTCGGCGTTTTGCTGCTCGTCCGTTTGCGATTCGCCCTCATCGCGCTCCTCGCTCTGGCCGTCGGCGCCGGCCTGGGTTTGCTGCGGCTGTTCCGGTTGCGTCTGCGCATGCGCCGGGCGCGCCGCATTCGGCGAGCGCCCCGGCAAGTACGCGCCCTGGAAAATCTCAAGGTCGGTAACCGGCGGCAGCCGGGATTCGCGATAAAGCTCGTTGGCAATGCGAAACGCGTCCGCAATCGTCGCGCCGGGCTCGACGAGCGGCCGCAGGCGCGGATCAAGGTCGCTTGCTTCGCCGCGCACAATCGCCAGCGCGCCGCGCACCGCGGCGAGCGCGCTATCGTAGTACGGCAGCGCCTCCGCCGGCCGCAGCCGATGCGCGAGCCCGGTCGCGAGCAGGCGGCTCAGATAATTCGGCACTACACCCTGCACGCGAACGTCGATGCGCAGGTCCTCGCACGCATCGAACAGCAGCTGAAAACGCATCACGTCCTCGCCGTAACGCTCGAACAGCGGCGCCCACGCGATCGGTCCTGACTCCGGCAGTTCGACGCCAACCTCGCGGAACATGGCCTGCAGCGCCGCGCGGTCGAAGCCGCCGAAAGCGAGGTGGCCTGCCGCGTGCAGCACCGCGAGTATCGCCTCATCGCGGTCGGGCATCACCGCCGGTATGAACACGGTGCGGCCATCCGTTTCGACGAATGGACGGCCTTTCTCGGGCGACCAGCTGCTTTCCCTGAGCTCGAACTGGCGCTCGTACCAGATGTCGAGCAGCAGCGAGAGCAGGCGGTTCCTCTCGCTCATGCGGAAACCCGGCAGATGATCCAGCAGCACCGAGAGGCTTTCCTCGCTTTCGAGCCGGAAATAGGCCTCGCCGCGCGCGCGGCCGGACTGCAGAATGTCGGCGCCGCGCGCCGCCCACGGCAGTATCGCCTGCGCGCCCAGCAGATTGCGCACGCGAACCGCCCCGGCGAGCACCGTCGCGAGCATCAGCTTGCGCGACTCGTAGAGTTCGTCGAGCGGCGTGCATAACTGCTCGATGCCGGTGATGCCCTGGCGGGAGGCGAGATCGAGCACCGGGGTCGCGAAATAAGCGCGGCCGCTTTCGGCATGGCGCGAGTACCAGAGCAAGCCGATCTCGGCCCAGCGCCGCTCCCCGGCGTGTCCTAGCGAGCCGAACGCGCGCGGCAGATTCTTCATGAAACCCTCGACCGCCGGCGCCGGTGCCGGCCACTGCAAGAACGCGAGCGCCTGCCCGGTCCACGACAGCACGGTCTCCGAGACCTTTTCGGCTTCGCGGCTGCCGCGGATAAACGCTTTGCCGGCCTCGCGGTCGTGCTCGAACAGCCGCCGCGCGGCGTCGAGCCAGCGCAGCATCGTGTCTTCGCCGTGATGCTGCAGCGCCGGCAGCGCATCGAGCGCATCGCGGTGCGCAACGAAGCTGAGCGCGCTCAACGCCTCGAGCGCGCGCTCGATTGCTGCAGGGTAGCGAGCCACGGTCAGGCGGGAGAAACGCTCGTGGCGAATCAGGAAAAATGCGCCTTGACGATTTCCGTCAGCGCTTCCAGGAGCTCGATGTCGTCGGTCAGCGGATTGACCATTGCGACCTGGCACGCGTTCACCGGGTCAAGCCCGGCGTTGATCATGTTTGCGGCATAAACCAGCGCGCGCGTCGAGGCCGATTCCTCGAGCCCGTGGTCCTTCAGGAGCCGCGCCTTGCGCCCGGCTGCGACCAGCTTGGCGGCGATTTCGGGATCGATGCCGGGCACTTCGTTGACGAGGATCCTGCGCTCGACATCCTCCTGGGGAAAATCGAAAGTGATCGCGATGAAGCGCTGCTTGGTCGAAGGCTTGAGGTCCTTCAATACCGTCTGGTAGCCGGGGTTATACGAGATCACCAGCAGAAAATCCTCGTGCGCATCGATCTCCTGGCCTTTTTTCTCGATCGTCAGCTTGCGCCGGTGGTCGGTCAGCGAATGGATCACGACGGTCGAATCGGTGCGCGCCTCGACGATCTCATCGAGATAGCAGATCGCGCCGGCTTTCACCGCGCGCGTGAGCGGACCGTCCTGCCAGACGGTCTCCGCACCTTCGAGCAGGAAACGGCCGACCAGGTCGGAGCTCGTCAGGTCCTCGTGGCACGACACGGTCACCAGCGGGCGCTTGAGCTGCCACGCCATGTGCTCGAGGAAACGCGTCTTGCCGCAGCCGGTCGGGCCTTTCAGCATGACCGGCAGCCGCTTGCGGTAGGCCGCCTCGAAAATCGCGATTTCGTTGCCCTGCGGCTCATAATACGGGGCCACGTCGCTCGCCTGCGGCAACTGGATGATGTCGTGCTCAACGCCGCGAATGCGGCTCAATGCTGTCTTCATTCAATAATCCTCAAAAGACTTTTGCTTTTCAGCCTTTAATGGTTTCGCGCATGCAGCGCGTCTTGATATACAGGAAAATGTGGCGCGCGGTGCGCACCGCCATCTTCGCGGGCGCAACCGGCAATGCATCCAGCCTTCCCAGTTTAATACAATTGCGGTAATAAACGAGTTCCCGGCAGTTGTCGCGGATCGCGTTCCAGCTCGGCTCGCCCTTGACCAGCACCTTGAATGCGTCCAGCAGGTCGGCTGCCGGATCGGGCGCCTGCTTGCCGCCCTGCTCGACTATACAGGCGACAACCAGCCGCCCGACGAGTTCAAGCGCGCGCTCGACGGTCGGCGCGAGCGGCAGCGCATCGCGCTCCGCACTTCCGCGTTCGAGCGCGGCAAGCTCGCTGTCCACCTGCCGCAGTACTGCGGCAAGCTCATCATGCTGCAAGGTTAATTCCGGCATCGGGAACTGCTAATATCGTTATTTTAAGAGAACCGCAGGGATAAGGGAATGAGCACGCAAAAACTCGTCAGACAGCTCAAGTTGAACAATCTGCAATACAACGCCTTGCGCGATCCCGCCGTCTACCGCCGCTGCGCGAACGAACCGTTCCGCATCCAGGCGCTGCTCGCCGGCGCGGGTCAGGCACGCTGCACGTTGAGCGCCCAGTCAGGCGAGGTCATCGCCGAGCAACGCGTTGGGCTGCCCGGCACCTTCGCCCACGAAATTGCGTTCCCGTCTGCCGGGGTCCGGATCGTCACGCTTGCGATCGAAGGCAACGGCGAGAAGTTCACGCAGGATCTGCGGCTCGACGTCCTCGATCGCGCGTGGGTCGGATAAGGTAGCGCGGGCGAATCGCTGCGATGGTCACACAGTCGAGCTAAGAAATGCCTCTCTCCGGATACGGCGAATTGCTACTGACACGCTGCTAACCAAAGCGCGATAAATCCATGGTGTAAAAGCGGCCGCGAACGACCACCTCCGCCATCGCCCGTCCCGCCGCCGGCGCATGCATCATGCCATGACCGGAAAATCCGGAGACGACAAAACAGTTGCCGAGTCTGCCAGCCCAGTTGCCGACGATTGGATTGCCATCGAGCTCACCCTGTTCGTAGAGTCCCGCCCGGGTGCGCACGCAGCGGCACGCTTCGAATGCCGGAAAGCGAATGCGCTAAAGCGGGCCAAACGACACGCTGGAAATAATCGTAGTCAACCTCGAAGTTGTATCCCCACGGCTAATCGGAGTTGGCCAATCCCTCCGAATTACCGCCTTGCCGCTTCCCAATTCTCTAAATGCTGAATTGATCCCACCGATCGCCTCTGACAGTGAAACGAGTACCTCAAGCTCATTATCCGAGTAGTGCCGCATTACTTGTTTAATGCTGAAGCGATCGCGTTCGACATGCCCTGCATGGCCTTGCCGAAGGCCGGGCCATCCATGTAATTAACCTCGAAGTTCCCACGAGCTACGAGCGACCTGAATGTATCGGTCTCCATCGCTTTTTTGAGGTGGTCGTGGAGATAGGTGTAAATCTCATCGGGCATCCCTTCCCTCCAACAATGCACTCCACTCCGCTCTCGTTTTCGTCCTGAACACTGAACCGATCTTTGCTCGTGCGTCATCGTCGGGCAGTTGATCGGGACGCCATAATCCGGTTCCTTCAATGTCGGCACATCTCGATACCCGGGGAAGCAGCATACGAGGTTACCGCGAGAAGACGCAGTTTGCCGGCGTCGATCCAAGTTTTTACTTCGTCCGGGGAAGCAACGCCGATTTGTACCTGGTCTCCAATAACCGTAGTCAGAACGTCCACGACGCCTTTGTACTGATATGAAACGTGTCGATGCCGGCCACTTTGTTCACGAGCAGCATGGTCGAGTAGTACAGGCTCCCGACTCCAGACGGGCCGTCCGCAAGCTTCCCAGGATTCGCCTTCGCATAAGCAATGAGCTCCTGCATGGACTTGAACGCACTGCTCATTTTCACACTCAACCTCATCTTGCGGAACAGGAACTGTTCCTCGTTAAGATACGGCGTAAGATCGGCACTCAAGATTCTTCTCCATGCGTGTCCGCCCACTTTGGCTCGCGCTTTTCAAAGAACGCGCGATTGCCTTCGCGTGCGTCTTCCGATTGGTAACAAGCGACATAAGCTTCGATCTCCCGCCGGAAATAGTCGCGTACTGAACCGATCCATTCTTCGTCAGCTAGTTTTTTCACTGTGCGGACTGCATGCGCGGGCGCTTTGGACAACGCCGTCGCCCAAGCGATGGCAGTCTCTAGCGCAGTGCCACGCTCGCTCAGCCGATCTGCCATGCCCGCAGCATGGGCCGCTTCCGCAGAAATCATCTCACCTTCCAGAATAAAGCGCTTTGCGGCAGAAGCACCGATAAGCCTCGAAAGCAATGGTATGCCGCCGGTGCCCGGCCACACGCCACGGCGTATTTCAGGTAGTCCCACGCGCGACGAGGACGCCGCAACGCGGAAATCGCACGACAATGCGAGCTCGTAGCCCCCACCGTAGCACGCGCCCTCGATGGCGGCGAT
>JACPTJ010000099.1 GCA_016192835.1 Betaproteobacteria bacterium | reverse complement strand
GGGGGCGAGGCCCAGCGGGTCAAGCTGGCGGCCGAGCTGGTCGACGCGTTGAAGGACAGCGGAGTTGCCTCGCCGGCAATGCTGTTCGAGGCGACCCGGGAGTCGCAGTATGCGATGCTCTACCAGGATGTGGCGGGTGAAACGCTCACCGCTGCGGAAGACGTCGAGTCGGCGCAGGCTGACTGGGCGGGCGCGTTCATTCAACTGGAGCTGGTATGCGTACAGAGCGAGTACCAGCGTTTGACCGCCAGCGGCGCGCGCAACGACGCAGAGCGCAAGCGGTTCCAGGAATTGTCCCGACGGCTTGCCGAACTGAAGGGCGCGGCGGGCAACGGCGCCCGCACGCCGATCTGAATCGAAGGTTGAAGTGTCCCGTAACGAACCCCAGATTCAGGTCTCGGCTCTGAACGGGGTCGAATCAAGGTATAATCCGCACCTTTTTTGGCGCTTGAACTCACGCGGGAACGGCGAGATGGCAAACCTCAGGAAAGCGAAGGCCAGGTCTGCAGCACGCAGGAGAGCGGCCGCGAAGGCCAAACTCGCCCGCCAGCGGCTGGCGGCCAGGGGGAGGCGGCTCAAGGCGCGTTTCAAAGCGAGGGCAGCGGCGAAGGCGCGCGCTGCGCTGAAGGCCAGGCTCGCCGGCAAGGATAAGCGCGTCGAGAAAGCGCTGCCGAAGCCGCTCCCGCTGAAGCCGGTCAGGCAGCCGCAGAAGATGGACAAGGCAACGCTGAAGAAGGCGTTGCTCAAGGAGAGGATCGCGCGCGTTCAGGCGAAGTTGAAAGGCAAGCCGCGCTCGACCCGCGGGCTGATCGCCAAAGAGAAGGCGCTGGTCAGGGTGTTCGCGCGCAAGGAACTGTCACCGCGTGATGCCGAAGCGCGCCGCGTGCGCCTCAAGAACCTGATCGTGCTCGGCAAGGAGCGCGGCTACCTCACTTACGCCGAGATCAACGATCATCTGCTGGACGACATGCTGGATGCCGAGCAGATCGAGAACATCATCAGCATGATTAACGACATGGGCATCAACGTCTACGACGAGGCGCCCGATGCCGAGACGCTGCTGATGTCGGATGCGACCCCGGCGGTCGCCGACCTGGACGTGGTCGAGGAGGCCGAGGCCGCGCTCTCGACCGTCGATTCCGAATTCGGCCGCACCACCGACCCGGTACGCATGTATATGCGGGAGATGGGCTCGGTCGAGCTGCTGACGCGCGAAGGCGAAATCGAAATCGCGAAGCGCATCGAGGACGGCCTGAAGCACATGATCCAGGCGATTTCTGCATGCCCGACCACGATCGCCGAAATCCTCTCGCTCGCGGAGCGCATCGAAAAGGACGAAATCCGCGTCGACGAGGTGGTCGATGGCCTGGTCGATCCGACCGCCGACGAGCTCGCGCGGGAGCTTGCCGAGGAAGAGGAAGAGGGCGAAGAGGAAGACATCGAAGAAGAAGAGATGAGCGAGGAAGAACAGGCCGCGGTGCAAACCGCCGACCTGCTGCGCCTCAAGGCAGATGCGCTCAAGCGTTTCGCGGTGATCCGCAATCTCTACAACAAGATGCTGCGCGCGCTCGCCAAGAATGGCCCGCGCAGCAAGGCTTACCTGCAGGCGCGTGACCAGATCTCGAACGAATTGATGAACATCCGTTTTGGGGCGAAACAGGTCGAGGCGCTGTGCGATGGCCTGCGCAGGCTGGTCGACCGCGTGCGCAGCTACGAGCGCGAGATCATGGATCTGTATGTGAACAAGGCCAAGATGCCGCGCCCGCACTTCATCAAGGAATTCCCCGGCAAGGAATGCAACCTGCGCTGGACCGCCAACGAAATCGCGGCGCGCAAGCCGTGGAGCGAGGCGCTCCAGCGCTTCGAGCCGGCGATCGTCGAGCAGCAGCAGAAACTGGTCGATCTGCAGAAGCAGGTCGGCATTCCGATCAAGGACCTGAAGGAAATCAACCGCCAGATGTCGACCGGCGAGGCGAAAGCGCGCCGCGCCAAGCGCGAGATGACGGAAGCCAACCTGCGGCTGGTGATTTCGATCGCCAAGAAGTACACCAACCGGGGCCTGCAATTCCTCGACCTGATCCAGGAAGGCAACATCGGCCTGATGAAGGCGGTCGACAAGTTCGAATACCGCCGCGGCTATAAATTCTCGACTTACGCAACGTGGTGGATCCGCCAGGCGATCACGCGCTCGATCGCCGACCAGGCAAGAACGATCCGCATCCCGGTGCACATGATCGAGACCATCAACAAGATGAACCGGATTTCGCGCCAGATCCTGCAGGAAACCGGGCAGGAACCGGACCCCGCGCTGCTCGCCGAGAAAATGGAGATGCCCGAGGAGACAAGATTTCCAAAGAGCCGATTTCGATGGAAACGCCGATCGGCGACGACGACGATTCGCATCTCGGAGACTTTATCGAGGACCAGGCGACCATGGCGCCGGCGGATTCCGCGGTCTACGCGAGTCTGCGCGATGCGACCAAGGACGTGCTCGATACGCTCACGCCGCGGGAGGCGAAAGTGCTGCGCATGCGCTTCGGCATCGAAATGAACACCGACCACACGCTCGAGGAAGTCGGCAAGCAATTCGACGTCACGCGCGAACGCATCCGCCAGATCGAGGCGAAGGCGCTGCGCAAGCTGCGCCATCCTTCGCGCTCCGAGCGCCTGCGCAGCTTCCTCGACACCGAGAGCTGAGCCGGAGCCCGCTCGCAAGCCGCGGACTCAACCCCGCTATAATTCGTGCCGCGGGTCTGTAGCTCAGTTGGTTAGAGCAGGGGACTCATAATCCCTTGGTCGCTGGTTCGAGTCCAGCCAGACCCACCAATGTCCGAGCGGTTCTCCAAACGGAGAGCTGTTTTGATTCATGGCATACGAAGCGTGGATTGAACTCGTGCAAAAACCACTGATCGATAGTGACCGCGTCACGGTTGGTGAGTGGCGATCTTTAGAATACCCTGCAGTTTCGTAACTAGTTGATATAAAATAAATGTCATAGCCGGATAGTGACAAAAGTCACAGTTTGTGATAATCATAAACCCGCCACGGGATCGGATTTCCAGCCGTTGCCGGACTCGCGCCTTTCAACGCAAGTAATGAAGAGCCGGGAGCCTGAAATGACGAAAGGGTTCGCTGCCGCCTTCACCGCCATAATACTCACACACCTTGTTGCGGCGTGCACGGATGCCGGGGGTGACGTTGCCGCAAAGACTGCCCGGCGCATCGTGGGAGGATGGAAAAGCGAGTCGATTACCAGGCAGGGGACCATCACTGCGAAATTCAGTGCAGATGGCACGTGCTTTTTCCGCGAGAGCGGCGGTAAGCAGTTACCCTGCAATTGGACCGCGCCGAGCGACGGGCAGACCAGGATAGCGATCACCTTTCCCGGCAAGAGCGATGTCTCTTACGCCAGCGCGGTAGGGGATCGTCTTTTTGTCCATGAGCCTGGCCGCGAGATTTTCTTCGTTCGCGACGAGATCCAGCTTCTGGGAGACTCCGTGCGACAGTTGCTGCCCAATTGGTCCGCCCAACAAAGCACCCGATAGGGCTGCAACATTCTCCTCAAGCGGCAACTGGTTTACCGGGCATGCTCACCCTTGAAGATGACCCATACCGTTTTGGCGATGATGTACAGGTCAAGTCGCAGCGACCAATTTCGCAGGTAGTCGAGATCGAGGTCAATCCGCCCCTTCATCTTGTCCAGCGTTTCGGTTTCACCGCGGTATCCGTTAACCTGAGCCCAGCCGGTGATCCCCGGCCTGACCTTGTGCCGCAGCATGTATCCCTTGATCAGCTTGCGGTACATCTCGTTGTGAACCACAGCGTGCGGCCGGGGCCCCACAATGCTCATTCGTCCCTGCAGCACGTTGAAGAATTGCGGCAGTTCATCCATCGATGTCCGCCGCAGCAAAGCCCCCAGGCGGGTCACGCGCGGGTCGTCGCGGCTCGCCTGCCTGATGGCGGCGCCATCTTCCATGACCTTCATCGTACGGAACTTGTAAACAATGATCTCCTGGCCGTCGAGGCCGTAGCGGCGCTGCCTGAAAATCACCGACCCGGGCGAACTCAGCTTGACGCTGAGCGCAATCAACAGCAGCAGCGGAGACACCAAAGCGATGATCAGCAGCGAAAGCACGATATCGCTGCCGCGCTTGATCAGGCCGCTTATTCCGGTAAAAGGCGTCTCGCAGACGGCCACGACGGGCACGCCGCTGACGACGTCCATGCGCCCCTGAATCAAATCGGTGACGAAGGTGTCCGGCACGAAATAGATGGAGGCGGTGGTGTCGCGCAGATCGTCGAGCAGTGTCAGGATGCGTTGCTGCGAGGCCATCGGCAATGAGAGATAGATAGCCTCGATATGGTTCTGCTTGGTGAAACCAGGCAGATCCTGAATCTTACCGAGCACGGTGAACTCGTCGCGATTCTGGAGGCGGTCGTGAGTGCGGTCGTCGAAGAAGCCGACGACGTGAACATTCGAGTAGATGTCGTTGCTCAGGCGCCGGGCCAGTTCGATGCCCTGCTCGTTCATGCCGGCCAGCACCGCGCGTTTGGTCTGGCCCTGGAATTCACGGATCGCCGGCGCTGCCAAGCGCAGCAGAAAATGCGCTCCGATCTGACTCATCGGCGCTACCCACGCCCATGTCAGCAGAATGACCCGTTCAAAATATCCGAGATAACCGCTCACATACCCGAAGAAAAGAAGCAACCCGGCAACCGCGAGCCACCCCGCAATGATGTGCCTGATCACGCGCATGGGACGCAGGTTCAGCTGCGCGGAACCCGGGAAAGTCAGAGAAAACACGATGAGCGCCAGGATCACATGGTGTGGAGCGAGAGTCCCCTGGGTCGACAACGCCACGATCCACAGCGACAGCACCAGCACCAGCGGGCCGAGCGTGATTTCGAACAGATTGAGCAGCTGATCGCGCGCAACCGACAAGCGGGCGGTTTTGCGAAACGCGATTGAAGTCGAATGCTCGGGCACGGTTAGGGAAGCTTGAGAAGTTGGCCGGGGATCACACGCGACTCTGTGGCGCAATCTTATCACTGCCGGCAGGCATCCGCGTGCCTTGGAAACTCGTGGCGTGGTTTCTAGGCAGTCCGCAAAAGTGCCATTAGAATGGCGCCATGGCCGAACGCGCATTCCAGCTGGGTCCACGCCGGCAATCCGTTTGGATCATCCGGCAGCGAAGGTTGATTCGGAAAGTTGCGTTGGGGCTGGTGGCCGGGATGCTGGTCCAATCTGCCGCTGCGCAGCAGGGAGAGTCTCTTCCTCTCAAACTCGCGGTGGTACTGGGCGGATCCGTCATGTGGGATGCGAACCTGTTCCGTCTTCCGGGATCCGTCAATCCGCTGACCGCAGTGGGCAAGCCCAACAAGGACGATCGCATCAATACTGCCTATCTGGGGCTGCGCATCGACAAATCGTTCGCGCAGCAACGCTTTCAGCTCGACGTTACCAAGACGACTACTCGTTTCAACAGCTTCACTTTTCTCGATTTTGATGCGCTGGATTATCGCGGGGCGTGGCTGTGGCACCTGACACCGCGCCTGGGCGGCACGCTCAGCATGGATCACCGGCAGACCCTGGTCCCGTTCACGGATTTCCGGGGGTTCCAGCGCAACGTCAGCAATACTGATAGTCGACGCTTCGATCTCGACGGCCGGCTGACCGGCGGCTGGCACGTGCTGCTGGGCGTGTTTGACAGCGAGACCAAATACACCCAGGCGTTTCTGGCCCAAATCAGCTCCCGCTCAACCGGCGCCGATGCCGGTCTAAGATATGTCGCCGCGTCCGGGAGCTCGGTTACCGCCGCCAGACGATCGAGCAAGGGCAGCACCCTCAACCAGCCGCTCGATCCCGTCAACCTTATTGACGATGGGTTCCGACTTCAGGAGAGCGAACTGCAGTCGACGTGGCTGGCGAGCGGGAAGTCCACACTGACTGGCCGCGTGGCGTGGATTGAGCGCCGCCACGAGCATTTCGCCCAGCGCGATTTTTCCGGCATGGCCGGCAATCTCGACTATTCCTGGACACCCACCGCCAAGCTGCGGTTTGCTATTTCCGCCCGGCGGGAGCTCGGTCCCTGGTGGGAAGCGCTTTCCAGCTACACTGTGAGCGACACCCTGTCTTTTGCGCCGACCTGGCAGGCCACCGCCAAGACCGCGCTGCGCATGCGCCTCGATTGTACCCAGCGTGATCACCGCGGGCCTATCATCGCGAATCCCGGTCCGTTACGCGGTGATACTGCGTGCAGTGCGGGACTCGGCGCAGACTGGACGCCACTGCGCTACGTTACCTTCAGCGCCAATCTGCAGCGCGACCGGCGCTCTTCCAATTACGGCGCCTTCGAGTTCGACGACACCATCGCGGTCGTCAGTGCTTCCCTGATGTTTTGATGGGAATCCAGGCCGTTTTGCGCGCGGATGGCGGCATTGCAATCCGCTTGGTAAGCGCCCAAGGATGGTTTAGACTATTATCGTTTAACCAATATCTGGCTGAATTCTGACGCCTTTTAGGAAAATGTCCAAACACATGAAACCCCATTTTCGCGTGTGCGTCGCTCTACTGATGCTTGCCGTCGCAGTCGCTGCCGGTTGCGGGAAAACCGAGGACAAGAACGCTTCCACGCAGGTGGCCGCCAAAGTCAATTCCCACGAGATCACTGTGTACCAGATCAACGGCATTCTCGCCCGTGAAAACGTCAACCCGGGAGTCGCGGCGCAGGCGAAGCGCCAGATCCTCGAAAGGCTGATCGACCAGCAACTCGCCAAGCAGCAGGCGATCGAGAAGAAGCTCGACCGCTCGCCCAACACCGTGCAGGCGCTCGAGGCTGCCAAGAACGATATTCTTGCCCGCTCCTATCTGGAGCAAATCGCGTCGGCTCAGTCGAGGCCGACGACCGATGAAGCCAGGAAATACTATGCGGAACATCCGGAACTGTTCGCCCAGCGGCGCTTGTTCAACCTCGAGGAGATCGCCGTTCAGCCGGTGGCAGGTCTCAGCGCCCAGCTGAAGGAGCAGGCGTCCAGGGCTCGTTCCTTGCAGGAAATCTCGGAATGGCTGAAATCCAAACAGGTCAAGTTCGCCGAGAACCGCGGCGTGCGCGCTGCGGAGCAGATTCCGCTGGAGCTGCTGCCGAAGCTGCAGGCGATGAAAAGCGGCGAAATCCAGGCGATCGAGGGCAGCGGTGGTCTGTACGTCGTGCGCGTAGTGGCCACGGTTTCCTCTCCGGTGGATGAGGCGACCGCCCTCCCGCGGGTACAGCAGTTCCTGTTCAACCAGCGCTCGGCTGCAGCGATCGCAAGCGAGATGAAGCAGCTCAGGGAAAAAGCCAAAATCGAATATGTTGGCGAGTTTGCCGGCACCGCGTCGGCCGCCCCTGCGGCCGCGTCCCGCCCCGCCGCCAACGCGGAGCCGCCCAAACCTGATCAAGCGCCTGCACCGAACCTCGAGAAAGGCATCCGCGGGCTCAGATGAGCGCGCCTCCCACGATGCTGCCCGGAGCAGCCCCGTGAGTTCGCAGCGACTATTCGGTATCCTCGTACTCGCGGTTGTCGCGTTAGCGGCGATCCCGCGCGAGTCCTCGGGTGCCCCGCTCGTGGTGGGGCAGGATTATTATTCCGTCCAGTTGTTGTCAGGAACATCGGCTGCCGTTTTGCAGGAATCGCTCGCGCTGGTTGCGGACCAACCTTACGCAAGAATCGAAAAACGCGGCGCCGAATACACGCTGCGGCTCGGCTATTGGGAAAGCCGCGACGAGGCGGTGCAAGCCGCCAAGGTCTTGTTGCCGAAGTTCCGTGGGGCACATACCCGGATCGCTCCCTATCAGCCCGATGCGATCGTTGCCGGCGCCGGAGAGCAACCGCCGATAGCTGCGGTGCCACACCCATTAACAGGGGCACGGGCGCCGGGAGGGGGGACGCGAGAAACCACAGTGCAAGCGGAGCGTGAGGCGGCAAAGCTTGCCGCAGAACGCGCTGAAGCGGAGCGGCGAGCGGAGGCTGCAGCGCAAGAGCGCTCGGCGGCGGAAGCGCGAGCGCTGAGGGAAGCCACGATACGGCAACAGGCTGAAGCGCAAGCCGAGGCTGCCGCGCGGGAGCGCGTGGCAGCGGAACGTGAAGCGATGGCACAAGCCGTACTTCGGGAAAAGGCTGAGACTGAGGCGCTGCGCCTGGCTGAATCCCGTCGCGACGCCGAGCGCCGCCCCACCGCTGAGGTTTCGCCGCTACGGGCAGAGCCTGAGCAATCGCAGGCCCAGCTGCCCGGTATGCCTCGCCCACCGCAACTCGTGGCGGGGCAGGATTACCATTCCGTCCAGTTGCTGTCAGGGACATCCGTGGCCGTTTTGCAGGAATCGCTCGCGCGGGTAGCAGGCGAGCCGCATGCGAGGATCGATAAGCGCGGCGCGGCATACGCGCTGCGGGTCGGCTATTGGGATACCCGCGCAGAGGCGGTGCAGGCTGCCAAGGCATTGTTGCGGAAGTTCCGTGGTGCCCATGCCCGGATTGCCACCTATCGGCCCGATGCGATTGTTGCGAGCGCGGGAGAACAGCCGACCCGGGCTACAGCGCCAGTTCCATCAGCGCCGGAGGTCCCGCCACCAAGCATTGCGAGCGCTGCAGAACAACCGTCCGAAGCGTCAGCGCCAGTTCCGGCGACGCCAGAGGTCTCGCCGCGAAGGACAGAGCCGGCTCAATTGCAGGCCCAAGTGCCTGCTGTGAGCCGTGAGGAGCAACAGAATAAACCCGAACTGGCAAGGCAGATCGAATACCAGCTTGGCGCGGGCGACATGATTAAGATAGTGGTGTTCCAGAACCCCGATCTCACCGTTGAAGCGCGGGTGACCGAAAACGGCACAATCAGTTTTCCTCTGATAGGGGAAGTCAAGGTCGGTGGCTTTACGATTCCGGCCGCCGAGCAGACCATCGCCAAGGCGCTGAAAGACGGCGGTTTCATCCAGCAGCCGCAGGTCAACATCGTGCTGCAGCAGATTCGCGGCTACCAGGTTGCCGTACTGGGGCAAGTAAACCGCCCCGGACGTTTTCCACTGGATACCCTCAACGTCCGCGTCTCGGAGATGATCGCCATCGCCGGGGGCATCACCGTTGCCACGGGTGCAGACGTTGCCGTTCTGACAGGCACGCGCGAAGGCAAACCGTTCCGCAAAGAGATTGACATTGCCGGCATGTTCGCTGATCGGAACCGGCTGCAGGACGATCTCGTGGTGGCGGGCGGCGATGTGATTTACGTTCAGCGCGCGCCGATTTTCTACATCTACGGCGAAGTGCAGCGCCCGGGCTCGTACCGTGTCGAGCGTAACATGACGGTCCGGCAGGCCCTGGCCCAGGGCGGCGGCCCGACCCTACGCGGCACCGAACGCTGGCTGCGTCTGCACCGCCGCGGCGCCGACGGCAAGGTTGCAATCCTGAGACCCGGCTTCGACGACCCGGTGCAGCCTGATGACGTGATTTACGTGCGCGAAAGTATTTTCTAGGGAGGGCGCGATGAACCTGCAACAGTTCCTGCTGATTCTCCGGGCGCGCTACAAACTGGTGTTACTGGTGTTGCTCGGCACCGTGACGGCCACGCTCGGGGTGAGCCTGGTGCTGCCAAAGCAATACACCGCCACGACCTCGGTGGTAATCGACGTCAAGTCGCCCGACCCCGTCATTGGCATGATGCTTCCGGGAATGGCCGCGCCCGGTTACATGGCCACTCAGACAGACATCATTCAAAGCGACCGCGTCGCGCAGAAGGTCGTCAAGCTGCTCAAGCTCGACGCAAATCCAACGGTCAGACAACAATGGATGGAAGCGACCAAAGGCAAAGGCAAGCTGGAGGTGTGGCTTGCTGATGTGCTGCAGACGAAACTGGACGTCAAGCCTGCGCGCGAGAGCAACGTCATCAGCATCAGTTACAAGGCCGTCGATCCCGGCTTCGCCGCCGCCGTCGCCAATGCGTTCACGCAGGCCTATATTGAAACCAATGTCGAATTGAAAGTCGAGCCGGCGCGGCAGTATGCCAAGTGGTTCGGCGAACAGGGCAAGTCGCTACGGGACAACTTGGAAAAAGCGCAGGCGAAACTTTCCGCATACCAGCAGGAGCACGGCATCGTCGCCATCGACGAACGGCTGGACAACGAAACCGCCAAGCTCAACGAACTCTCCACGCAGCTGACCGTCGTTCAGGGACAGACCTCCGATGCACAGAGCAAGCAGCGGTCTGGCGCTGCTTCGGACACGCTGCCCGAGGTTGTGCAAAACCCGACGATCGGAGCCCTCAAAGTCGAGCTCGCCCGGCAGGAAGCAAAGTTGCAGGAACTTGCCGGCAACCTGGGCAGGAACCACCCTCAGTACCAACGCGCGGAATCCGAAATCGCCACGCTGAAGCGGAAACTGGAAGTGGAGACGCGGCACATTACCAGCGGTTTTTCCACCTCGCGAGCGGTCGGCAGGGATAAGGAAGCCGAACTCAAGGCCGCAATCGAAGCCCAGAAGAAAAAACTGCTCGAGCTCAAGCATCATCGCGACGAAGTTGCGGTGCTTATGCGGGACGTGGACGCGGCGCATAAGGCCTACGAAGCCGTGTCGCAGCGGTTCAACCAAACCAGCCTGGAGAGCCAATCGACGCAGACCAATGTATCGGTGCTCACGCCGGCGGCCGAACCGACCGAGCCTTCGTTCCCGAAACCGCTGCTCAACACCCTGGTGTCTGTTTTCGTCGGCACGCTGCTCGGCGTCGGCGCAGCGTTGGTGCTCGAGATGTTCGATCAGCGCATTCGCTCGGTTGACGATCTTGGCGGGATGCTGCAGTTACCCATTCTCGGCGTGATCGAAAAGCAGCAGCGCCGTGGGCCTATACGACTGGCATTCTGGAGCCGTAAATCAGCCCTGATGGCGCGGTAAATCGAATCGATGGCACAGAACAACATTATTCCAGCCGCTGCCGGCAGCGTCGTATCCGGGCGCGGCGAGCGCTCGATCGGGGCCATTCTGATCGACGCGGGAAAGCTTACGCCGGAAGATGCAGAGCGCATCCTGCGCCTGCAGCGCGAGCAGGGTTTGCGCTTCGGCAACGCCGCAACGCAACTCGGCCTGATCACTCAGGCCGACATCGATTTCGCAATCTCACGCCAGTTCGATTACCCATACCTGGTGCACGGGCACAGTAAAGTCAGCGAAGATCTGGTGGCCGCCTATACGCCCTTTAGCCCGCAGGTGGAAGCGCTGCGCGCCCTTCGTAGCCAGCTCATGGTGCGCTGGTTCGATACCGACCCCGCCCGCAGAGCGCTCGCCGTTGTCAGTGCCGCGCGTAATGAGGGGCGCAGCTTCATCGCTGCGAATCTCGCCGTAGTATTCTCGCAGCTCGGCGAGCATACGCTGCTGATCGACACCGACATGCGCAATCCCTGCCAGCACGAACTCTTCGGCCTCGACAACCGCGGTGGCCTCTCGGCAATACTCTCCGGCCGCGGCGGGCCGGAAATGATCCAGCGCATCCCCTCATTGCTCGACCTTTCGGTGTTGCCCGCCGGCGCCTTGCCCCCGAACCCACTGGAACTCCTCGCGCGGCCGCTGTTCCCGCAACTGCTGGGAGAACTCGCTACGGAATTCGACGTGATCCTGCTCGACACGCCGGCTGCGGCCGAATGCTCCGACGCACAAACTATCGCTGTGTGCGCCGGCGCAGCCTTGGTCGTGATACACAAGAATACCACGCGCATCTCGCAGGTACGTCGTATTACGGACAGTCTGTCCCAAGGCAGCGCCACGGTCGTCGGCGCCGTACTCAACGAGTTCTGACCACATGTCCATTGTGCCCGACGCCAAGCCAGGCCGGGGCGGCGCCGACTGGCTTGAATGGCTGCCGGTGGCCGCCGGAGTGCTGGTTCTCTACCTCCCGACATTCTATGATCTCGCCACGACGATCTGGCAGTCGGAAGAGCACGCTCACGGCCCCATCATTCTTGCCGTCATCGTCTGGTTCATCTGGGAAGAACGCAAAGCACTGCTCATTGCGACGGCTCGCACGGCGCCGGGGCCAGGCTACTCATTACTGGTGTTCGGACTGCTGCTTTATGCATTGGGCCGTTCCCAAGGCATCATTCTGTTCGAGGTCGGCGCGCTGGCCCCGATACTCGCCGGCGTGCTGCTCGCCACGCGCGGCTGGGAGGGCCTGCGCGCGCTGTGGTTTTCGCTCATTTTGATCGTCTTCCTGGTTCCGTTGCCGGGTTTTTTCGTCGACGCACTGACGGTGCCGTTAAAACAACACGTCTCGGAGATCGCCGAGCAGCTGCTTTACGCCGCGGGTTACCCGATCGCCCGCAATGGCGTGGTGCTGATCGTGGGTCAATACCAGCTGCTCGTGGCGGATGCCTGTTCCGGGCTCAACTCGATGTTCAGCCTGTCCGCGCTCGGGCTCGTGTATCTGCGCCTGATGCGCTACCCGAGCTGGCTGCACAACGGCCTGATTATCGCCAGTATCCTGCCGATCGCTTTTGGCGCCAATATCGTGCGCGTAATGATATTGGTGCTCGTCACGTATCATCTGGGTGATGAAACGGGACAGGGCTTTACGCACAGTTTTGCCGGCATGTTGTTATTCATGGTGGCACTGCTGATGCTGTTGGGCCTGGATGGGGTGATTCGGCTCGCCAGCGTGCGCTGGCGTGGGAGAGCGACGGTATGATGACGCTCGACCGCAGGATGCTGCTGATCGGGCTGCTGATGTTTGCGGGTGCGGGGCTCGCGTATGTCATGACTCCGACCAAGAAAGTTACCAGCGACGCTGACAAGGTCAATCTGGAAACGATGATTCCGGAATCGTTCGGTGAATGGAAGATCGACACATCGATCGTACCGTTGTTGCCCAGTCCCGAACTCCTGGCAAAGCTCGAGAAAATCTACAACCAGACGCTGGCGCGGACCTACATCAACGGCAAAGGCCAGCACATCATGCTGTCGATCGCGTACAGCGACGACCAGAACGAAGGCATGAACATCCACCGCCCGGAAGTCTGCTATCCAGCGCAGGGTTTCGATTTATTGAAAACGGTGGCCGGGGAGTTGGTCACCCAATACGGGAAACTGCCGGTAACGCGGCTGCTGGCACAACAACGCGCACGCAGCGAGCCGATCACTTATTGGGTAATCGTGGGCGACAAAATCACGTTCTTTGGGCTTCCTCACAAGCTCGCGCAATTGCGTTATGGGCTGACCGGCAAAGTCGCCGACGGGATGCTGGTGCGTGTTTCGTCGATTGATCGCGACGAAAATGGCGCCTACCGGCTCCAGCAGGAATTCCTGGAAGCCATGTTGGCTGGCATGAGCGAGAAAGACCGCGCGCGCATCGCCGGTCGCTTCGGCGTCTGATTTTCTCTCTTTTTCTTTGAGGACATATGGGTAAAGTCGCCTTGATCACCGGTGTTACCGGCCAGGATGGTTCCTACCTCGCCGAATTCCTGCTCGAGAAGGGCTACATCGTTCACGGCGTCAAGCGCCGCTCCTCGAGCTTCAACACGGACCGCGTCGACCATATTTACGAGGATCCGCATATCGATAACCGCCGTTTCATCCTGCATTACGGCGACCTGACGGATTCCACCAATCTCATTCGCATCATCCAGGAAGTCCAGCCCGACGAGATTTACAACCTCGCCGCGCAGAGCCACGTCGCCGTCAGCTTCGAAGAACCCGAATACACCGCCAATGCCGACGCATTAGGCACGTTGCGTATCCTCGAGGCCATCCGCATCCTCGGCCTCGGGAAAAAAACCCGCTTCTATCAGGCATCGTCTTCCGAACTCTACGGCCTCGTGCAGGAAATCCCGCAGAAGGAAACCACGCCATTCTATCCCCGCAGCCCCTATGGTGTGGCCAAGCTCTATGCGTACTGGATTACGGTTAACTACCGCGAGGCTTACGGCCTCTATGCGTGCAATGGCATTTTGTTTAACCACGAGTCCCCGCGCCGGGGTGAAACCTTCGTCACGCGCAAGATCACCCGCGCGCTCGCGCGCATCAAGCTCGGCCTGCAAGAGTGCCTCTATCTCGGCAACCTGAATGCGCTGCGCGACTGGGGCCACGCCAAAGACTACGTCGAAATGCAGTGGCTCATGCTGCAGCAAGACGCGCCGGAAGATTTCGTGATCGCCACCGGCCGCCAATACAGCGTGCGGGACTTTGTCAATGCCGCCGCCGGAGAACTCGGCATGAAAATCCTCTGGCAAGGCGAGGGGGTAGGCGAGACCGGAATTCTTCAGTCAGCCCACGAGCCACGAGCCACGAACCACGAATCACAAACGACGAATCACCAGTCACCAATCACCAATCACCAATCACGCGCCACCGGTAACGTAATTGTGCGGGTCGATCCCCGTTACTTCCGTCCCACCGAGGTAGAAACCCTGTTGGGCGATCCCGCCAAGGCCAAGCAAAAACTCGGCTGGGAGCCGCGGATCAGCTTCGAAGAACTCGTGCAGGAAATGGTCCGCGAAGACCTCAGGATCGCCGAGCGCGACGCACTGATCAATAAGCACGGCTATCGTGCCATGGCGTATCACGAATAACGCCATGCAAAAAGACGCCAAATTCTACGTTGCCGGTCACCGCGGCATGGCCGGGTCGGCCATCGTGCGCCGCCTCCAAGCCGGTGGCTACAATAACATTCTTGCCCGCACGCGTGCCGAACTCGACCTCACCAACCAGGCCGCTGTGAGTGCCTTCCTGAAAGCCGAGAAGCCGGAATACATTTTCCTCGCGGCCGGCAAGGTCGGTGGCATTCATGCCAACAACACCTATCGCGCCGAATTCATATACGAGAACCTGATGATGGAGGCCAACATCATCCATGCGGCCCATCAGGCCGGGGTGAACGATCTGCTGTTCCTGGGTTCCAGCTGCATCTACCCAAGAGACTGCGCTCAGCCGATCAAGGAGGATTACCTCCTCACCGGCCCGCTCGAGCCGACCAACGAGCCCTACGCGATCGCCAAGATCGCGGGCATCAAGCTGTGCGAATCGTACAACCGGCAATACGGCAGACAGTACGTTAACGTGATGCCGACCAACCTCTACGGGCCGAATGATAACTACGATCTCGCCAACAGCCACGTTCTGCCGGCGCTGCTGCGCAAAGCGCACGAAGCCAAGCTGCGCGGCGACGCCAGGCTCGAGGTATGGGGCTCAGGCAAACCCATGCGCGAGTTTCTGCATGTAGACGACATGGCGGACGCCTGCGTTTTCATCATGGAGCGCGGCATTACCGAAGGGCTTTACAACGTTGGCACGGGCTCGGACGTGACCATTCGGGAGCTGGCCGAAACCATCATGGCAGTGGTGGGATTCAAGGGCGATTTGATATTCGATGCGAGTAAACCGGATGGGATGCCGAGGAAGCTGCTGGATGTCGGAGCCTTGTCGAGGCTTGGTTGGGGCTATCGGATTAATCTCCAGCAAGGCCTACAGAGCACCTATCAGGACTATCTCGCATCAGAAACGGCTTGATCGCCTTCCCCAATGAAGTTTTTGAGAAAAATTCGCCTGCTATGCAGAAAAATGGGCCGGGATCTCGTTCCGTTCCATCCGCTCCACCACCCTCTGGCGCGCCGGGCTAAGTTATTCCAAACTTACGGAATCGACGTTGTTTTCGACATCGGCGCCAACGTCGGTCAATTTGCCCAGGAATTGCGCGAGATAGGCTACGCCGGCCGCATTGTGTCCTTCGAGCCGCTGAGCGCAGCGTTCCGCGATTTGCAACGCTGGGCGCAGGCGGACCGCCGCTGTATCGCGGTGAACGCTGCGGTTGGCGAGCGCGATGGCTCGGTTGAGTTCAACATAGCGCAGAGGTCCACAAGCAGTTCGATTCTTGAAATGCTGCCGTCGCACGTGCGCGCAGCGCCGGAGTCGGCTTTCAGAGACAAGGAGCTGGTGCGGATAGTCAAGCTCGATTCGGTGTTCGACAATTACTGCTCGGTATCCGATCGCGTCTATCTCAAGATCGACACTCAAGGATTCGAGAAGCATGTCCTGGATGGCGCGCGATGTTCCCTACCGAAAGTACAGGCGGTTCAGGTGGAAATGTCGCTAATCCCGCTTTATGCGGGACAGCCGCTTTTTGCTGAGTTGTTCGATTACTTAACAGCTTGCGGTTTTGCCATGGTCGCGCTGGAGCCCGTTTTCATTGATCCTGCAAGTGGAGAAGTGCTTCAGTTCGACGGCATTTTCCGCCGCGGGGGCGATGCCAGGCCGAAGTAAACGATGCCGGTCGACACAGATCGCATGGACACGCCCGCCGGACCTCGGCCGGGAACGCTCTCCGAGCGCGTTCTCGCGGCGGCGAAATGGAACTACCTTGGCGTCGCTGCGCGTGTGTTGGCGCAATTCATTGCTCAGATCGTCCTGGCGCGATTGCTCGGACCCGTGCCGTACGGCATGTTCGGCGTCTGCCTGGTGAGCGTGGGCGTGGTTAGCATTGTTTCAGAAATGGGTTTGGGCCCGGCACTGGTTCAAAAAAAGGCTCTCGCCGAAGCGGATATACGCGTGGCATTTACCCGGATCGTGGCGGCATCAGCCGGGCTTGCCCTGCTGCTCGCACTAGTCGCGCCATTGTTGGCGCAATTTTTCGGCGACCCCGCGCTTACCTGGCCACTGCGCGGAATCGCGCTCAGCGTTGTCATCCAGAGCTTCAGCGTCGTACCCCTGAGTCTGCTCAAACGCCGGCTCGAATTTCGCACAGTACAGATCGCGCAGGTAGCGAGTTATGTCACGGGGTTCGTCCTGGTTGGCATCGGCCTGGCGTTGGCCGGTGCGGGTGTGTGGAGCCTGATCGGCGCGCTGGGGACACAATATCTGATGGAAGCGGTGTTGCTCTATCGCGCGGCACCCCATACTCTCCGGCCGTTGCTGGTGGCCGAAGGCAGGGCGCTGCAGAGTTTCGCCGGGCGCGTTCTGCTCACCAACCTGTCCAACTGGGTAAGCGAGAATCTGGATAACCTGCTAGTGGGCAGGCTGTTAGGGGTACAGGCGCTGGGTTTTTATTCAGTGTCGTACAATCTCATGCGCACGCCGGCCAACCATATGGTGGTCACCCTGCAGCAGGTGCTGTTTTCAGCAAGCGCCCGCGTTCAGGACGATGCGGCAGCACTCGGCCGCGCCTATCTGTTGGCGTTGAACCTGGTACTGCTGGTATCGTTGCCCACCTTCATCGCCGCCGGCGTATTGTCCGAAACGGTAGTGGTGGCGCTCTACGGTCAGAAGTGGCTCGCCGCTATACCGTTACTATTGCCGCTGGCACTGGCCATGCCGGTGCACGCGGCAATGGCAATCGCCGGGCCGATCCTGTGGGGGTGCGGCATGGTCGGCAAGGAACTCAAAGTCCAGTTCTGGATCGCCTTGCTGCTAATCGGTGCGATCTTTGTCAGTGCGCGCTTTTCGCTGGAGGTGCTAGCCTGGAGCGTTTTCGGCGTCTACCTGGTGCGAGCGGTGTGGATAACGTCGGTATTGCTACGTGTCCTGGACGTCCCCGCACATGCCGCATTGGCGCCGCTGCGGGGGACGTTGCCGTTTTCGCTCGCCGTAGCCGCTACCTTGTTCGCGGCCGATCATGGGTTACAGATGCTGGGCATCCTTGCGCAGCTGCGCCTGGCTTTCGCGCTGACGTTGGGCGCGGCGCTCGCACTCGGCGGCGGGCTGCTATGCATCCGGTTTCTGGTTGGTCCCGATCTGGCGAGAGTGCTCCTTCGCTATACGAATCAGGAGACGGGGTCCCTTCCTCGATGGTTCAAGAGATACCTTAATGAACAGCTAACGTGATTGGAGAATACGACCACCAACAATGGGATTCGTTTTTTTGACGGCAAAGTCATGAGAATCGAACTCGGGCCGCCGCGCTATAATGGGCCGGCGCGTAAAACTGATAATGAGTTCGAAACCGGTCTTCCTTTCCAACATAGCGGGTTTCGCACCCAGGTGCAGGGTTAATGGGAATCACCCTCGAGGGTAATGTAAGGATTCGAGAATTCAGGCCTGACGATCTTGCGGTTGTCGCGGCGTTGTTCAGGCGCATATTTCGCAACAATGAGAAATGCGATCTGGCCACGCTCCAGTCGTACTTGGGGGACCTGTTCTTCGAACATCCCTGGCGCGATCCGGAGCTGACCTCACGCGTCAGTGTGTCCGCCGATGGGATGGTTAATGGTTTCATTGGGGTGTTGCCGCTCCAGATGACTTACCGAGGAGCCGCGATACGCGCCGCCCTCGCGAGCTCGCTGATGGTCGACAACCCGCGGCAGGACCCCCTGGCGGGAGCGCGTCTACTGCGTTCCTTCATCACCGGACCGCAGGACTTGTCGCTGGGCGAAACATCGGGTCCGCAGGTACAGCGCATGTGGCAGCGCCTCGGTGGCAGTACCGTTCCGACCTACAGCATGGATTGGGAGCGAGTTCTGCGTCCCGCCCAGTTCGGCATCGCGATGCTCAAGGAGCGGTCGTGGATGGCGGGCTGGCTCCGCCCGGTCGGACTTGCCGTCGATACCCTGTTGCGCGTGGGCAAACGGCGTCGCTTTCGGGTCGAGCCGCTCGATGCCCGGATTGAGCGGGCCGATATCAACGCGAACGAATTGGTTGCGCTAGTCCGGCAATTTTCGGCACGCTACGAACTCAGGCCGGCGTGGGACGACGCGAGCCTGCGCTGGTTTCTCACGCATGCGGCGCGCAAGGAGCCTTTTGGTGATTTGATCGGCCGTATTGTCTGCGGCAAGAACAGGGCGCCGCTCGGCTGCTACCTATATTACGGCCGTCCGGGGGGCATCGCGTTGGTGCTGCAGATTTTCAGCGGGCGGGGCGACGCCGACACCGTTATCAAGGGTCTGCTGGCTGACGTGAATGACCTCGGTTGCGTGGTGGTGAGGGGCCGGTCTCAGCCGGATTTGCTCGACGCTCTGCTGCAAAACGGGTGCATCTTCAAGCGTGCGCCGTCGGTGACGATGCACTCCAGAAATGCGGGGCTGCTTGCCGCGATCCGCGCCGGCGACGCTTTGGTGACGGGACTGGCCGGGGAGTCATGGGCGCGGCTGACCCACGGGCAATTCGTCTGAAAGTCTAGGCCGGGAAAGGCTCTCCCTATGTGCGGCATCGCAGGTTATTACGGGAGGTCGGATACGCCGGTTCCTGCGTTCGAGATTCTCGAGCGCATGATCGGGACGCTTGCGCATCGCGGCCCGGATGCAAAGGGGACCCATGCCGGCAGCGAAGCGGGGCTCGCGCATGCGCGGCTCTCGATCATCGACATCGCCACCGGCCAGCAGCCGATGGCGAATTCGGACGGCGCGATCTGGATCACGTTCAACGGCGAAATCTTCAATTACGTCGAGCTGCGTCGCGATCTGATTGCGCGCGGCCGGCGCTTTCGGACAGAGTCCGATACGGAGGTGATCCTCCAGCTCTACGAGGAAATGGGAGCCGACTGCGTCACGCTTTTCAATGGCGATTTCGCGTTCGCCATTTGGGACAGCCGCCGGAATCTGTTCATGCTGGCGCGCGACCGGGCCGGCGTGCGGCCGCTGTACTACACGAATCGTGACGGACGCCTCTATTTCGCCTCCGAAGTGAAGGCGCTGCTCGAAGCTCCCGGCGTAACCGCCGAGATCGATCCGATCGCCCTCGATCAGATTTTCACGTTGTGGGTTCCGCTCGCGCCACGCACTCCCTTCAAGAACATCTCTGAATTGCCGCCGGCTCATGTGTTGATTGCGGGCCCGCAGGGAACGCAGGTGCGTCCCTATTGGCGGCTATCCTACCCGGAGGAGGGCGACGCAAGCACGCTCGACCTTCGCGCGGAAGGCGAAATCGCCGAGGAATTGAATGCGTTGCTGGTCGATGCCACGCGGATACGCCTGCGCTCCGACGTGCCGGTCGGAGCCTATCTCAGCGGCGGACTCGACTCATCGCTGATCACGGCGATGGTGAAGGCGCTCGTTCCGGAACGGCTGCGCACCTTTTCCGTTAAGTTCGAGTCGGGGGAATTCGACGAAAGCGAGTTTCAAGGCGAAATGGTGCGTGCGCTCGCGACCGAGCACACTTCCGTCACCTGCACAACAGCGGATATCGGGCGGTTATTTCCCGAAGTCATCCGCCATGTCGAGCGGCCGATCCTGCGCACCGCGCCGGCGCCGCTTTTCGCGCTTTCCTCCCATGTCCACGCCAACGGATTCAAGGTCGTATTGACCGGCGAAGGCGCCGACGAGGTCTTTGGAGGATACGACATTTTCAAGGAAGCGAAGGTGCGCCGATTCTGCGCGGCGCAACCGCGATCCCGCCGGCGACTGCTCTTGCTGCAGCGTCTGTATCCCTATCTGCCGGCGCTGAAGAGCCAGTCGCAGAAATATCTGGAGGCGTTTTTTTTCACCGCTGCCGACGACACGGCGGACCCCCTGTTCTCGCATCTTCCCCGGTTTCGCACGACCGCCGGCGCCAAGAACTTTTTTTCCGCGGAATTGCGGGATGCGCTACGCGGCTACGATGCGCTTGCGGAACTGCGCGAGCGGCTGCCTCCCGAATTCAGCGGCTGGCATCCGCTGTCGCAGGCGCAATATCTCGAGACCGCCTATTTGCTGCCCGGCTATATCCTGTCGTCGCAAGGCGACCGGGTTGCGATGGCGCATTCGGTCGAGGGACGCTTCCCGTTTCTCGACCATCGCGTGATCGAGTTCGGTGCCCGCCTTCCGCCGCGGCTCAAGCTGCGCACGCTGCGCGAGAAACACATTCTGCGCGAGGTGGCGGGCCGCCTGCTTCCCGCAGCCATCGCGGGCCGTCCCAAACAGCCCTACCGCGCGCCGGACAGCCAACCGTTCGTCGGACCGCAGGCGCCCGCGTTTGCGGCGGAAATGCTCGCCGCCAACCGGATCTCCGCGCTGGGCTTGTTCGAACCGCGCGCGGTCGACAAGCTCGTCCGCAAATGCAGCGCACTATCGTTTGTCGGCTTTCGCGATAACATGGCGTTCGTGGGAATACTCTCGACCCAGATCCTGGGGCAGCAATTTTTTGAGGCCGGCGGCTTGCCGCGGGCATCTTCGCAAGCAGCTTGAACATCCTGCGGGAGGCAGAGGTGCAGATTGATATCGAACAAAAAGTCCGTCAGTTCATCACGGATAATTTTCTGTTTCGCGAGGATCGTGCCTCTTTGACGGACTCGGAATCGCTGCTGGAAGCCGGCGTGATCGACTCGACCGGCGTGCTGGAACTGGTCGCATTTCTCGAGACCGAGTTTGGCCTTGCGTTCGGCGATGCCGAGATGGTGCCGGAGAACCTGGATTCCATCAGCAGGATCGTCAGCTACGTCCAAGGGAAAACCGCATAGCCATGCGCGTTGAGCAATTCCTGCGGGACAGCAGCCGCCGATTTCCGGAAAAGATCGCGGTAGTTGCCGGCGACAGGCGCCTCACATTCAGGGAAATCGATGTTGCATCCGATCGCCTTGCGGCCGCGCTGCGCCGCCACGGCGTCACGCGCGGCGATCGCGTCGTCGTCTTCATGGACAATCGCTGGGAAGCGGTCGTCGGCATCTTCGCGGTATTGAAAGCGGGTGCCGTATTCAGCCCGATCAATCCGTCCACCAAAGCCGACAAGCTCGCCTATCTGCTGAATAACTGCCGGGCTGCGGCGCTGATCACGCTCGGCTCGCTGTTGCCGGTCGCGCGCGACGCCCTGGCGGAAGCGCCCTCGGTCAAACTTGCCGTCGTGACCGGCGCCGCAGGCAAGCCTGCGGTGGCCGGGGGCATTCGCTTCGAGGACGCCCTCGCCGAGCCCGGGATAGCGCCGTCGCCGGATGCCGCCGGCATCGAGCTCGATCTGGCAATGTTGATCTACACCTCGGGGTCGACCGGCTTCCCCAAGGGCGTGATGATGACGCACCAGAATATCGTGGCCGCGGCGTCATCGATCACCACCTATCTCGAAAATACGCCCGACGACATCATCCTCAACGTTCTACCGATCTCATTCGATTACGGCCTGTATCAGGTGCTGATGGCGATGCGGGTCGGGGCAACCCTCGTGCTGGAGAAATCGTTCGCATTTCCTCAGGCCATACTCAACAAGATCGCCGCCGAACAAGTCACCGGCCTGCCGCTGGTGCCGACGATGGCGGCCATCCTCCTGCAGATGAAGGACCTGAAACCCGGCGCTTACCCGCATATCCGCTACATCACGAACACAGCCGCCGCGCTGCCGCCCGCGCACATTGCGCGCCTGCAGGAGCTTTTTCCCCAAGCCCGGATTTACTCCATGTACGGGGTGACGGAGTGCAAGCGCTGCACCTATCTGCCCCCGGGCGAGCTGGCAAAACGCCCGGGCTCGGTCGGCATCGCCATTCCCGGCACCGAGGCCTACGTGATTGAGGACGCGGGCCAGCGCGTTCCCCCCGGCACGGTCGGCGAGCTTGTCATCCGCGGCCCGCACGTGATGAAAGGCTATTGGGAAGACCCTGAAGCCACCGATCGCGCGCTGCGCCCCGGTCCTTTCGCATGGGAAAAGGTGCTCCACACCGGGGACCTGTTCCGCGCCGATGACGAGGGCTTTCTCTATTTCGTCGCCCGCAAGGACGACATTATCAAGACGCGTGGCGAGAAAGTGAGCCCGAAGGAAATCGAAAACGTGCTGTATGCGCTTGCCGGCATCCGCGAGGCCGCCGTGATCGGCGTACCCGACGCGATCCTCGGCATGGCCATCAAAGCCGTCGTCGTTTCAACCCATGCGGCAATGAAGGAGCAGGACGTCATTCGCCACTGCGCCAAACATCTCGAAGAGTTCATGATTCCAAAGCTGGTCGAGTTTCGCGACTCGCTTCCCAAGACCGACAGCGGCAAGATCAGCCGCCGTCTGATTGACGCCCAGTCCCTGGAGGAGCGCGAATGAGCGGGACCGTTCCGCCACCGTCCGATCCCGCCGATCAGCGCGCGGCCGCGGCGTCCGGATTTTCTCCCGACGTTTTGCGGGTCGATTCCGCCGCTGAAGTGCGCCGCATCAACGACGCCATACGCACCCAGGTACTGCGCACGCTGAGGCGCCGGGGAGCTGTCATCGGATTGTCAGGCGGCATCGACTCGAGCGTGACAGCGGCGCTCTGCGCTCAAGCGCTCGGCGCGGACAAGGTGCTGGCCGTGTTCATGCCGGAGAAAGACTCGGATAAGGACAGCCTCCGGCTGGGCCGGCTGGTGGCCGGGCAACTCGGCGTGCGGAGCGTGACGGAAGACATCGAACCTTTACTCACGGCGGCCGGTTGCTACGCGCGGCGCGATGAATTCATCCGCAAACTGGTTCCCGATTTTGGCGCCGGCTGGGGCTGCAAGGTCGCGATCGCGAACGTCCTCGGCAACGAGGGATACAGCATTACTTCGCTGGTGGTGCAATCGCCCGACCAGCGGCTGCAGAAGCTGCGGCTGCCGCTCGACATCTATCTCGGTATCGTTGCCGCCACCAACATGAAGCAGCGCACGCGCAAACAGATCGAGTACTATCACGCCGACCGGTTGAACTACGCGGTGGCCGGAACGCCGAACCGGCTGGAATACGACCAGGGATTTTTCGTGAAGAACGGTGACGGCGCGGCGGACTTCAAGCCGATCGCGCACCTCTACAAGACCCAGGTCTACCAGCTCGCGGAATTCCTGGGGATCCCCGAAGAGATCCGCGCCCGGCCGCCGACAACCGATACGTGGTCGCTCGCGCAGACCCAGGAAGAATTCTACTTTTCTCTTCCCTACAATCTCATGGATCTTTGCCTGTATGCCTGCACCCATGGCATTCCCGCGGAGGCCGTCGCGCCGGCAGTCGGTTTGAGCGTTGAGCAGGTGGCGCGCGTGTGGCGGGACATTGGCTCCAAACGCCGTGCCACGAATTACCTGCACTGTCCGCCTTTGCTGGTCGAACCGGTTCTGGCGCACGATCACATCCGGTCCAACTGAGAGTCGCATGGAAAACCGGGCCCTCTTCACGACTTCCTGGGACGATGGCCATCCGCTCGATGCGCGAATGGCCGAGTTGTTGTCCCGGCACGGATTCCAGGGCACGTTTTATATGCCCTTGTCCAATCGCGAGGGCTTGCCCGTGATGCCTCCCGGGGAAATGCGGCGCCTCGGACAGGAGTTCGAGATCGGCTCGCACACGATCGATCACTGCCCCCTGAAGACCGTTGACGCGGCAGAGGCGCGCAGGCAGATCGTGGAAGGAAAAAACCAGCTCGAGCGGATCCTGGGGCATCGCGTGAGCGGTTTCTGTTATCCCTTGGGACAATGCACCTGGAAGCTCCGGCAAATGGTGATCGATGCCGGATTTGACTATGCCAGAACGATCGAAAAATTTCACCGGACAATGCTGGCTGATCCTTTTCAAATGCCGACGACGATCCAGTTTTATCCCCATGAGCACCCCTCCCCTCGTTCCGTATTGGGAAAGGCTCGCAGTCTGTTCGTGAGGAATTTCACCGGGCGCGGCGAATGGCAGCGAACCAAGGACCTGTACTCCGTTTTCCATGGAAAAGAAACTTTCACGTCCCGCCTGCAAGCGATGCTGGATTATGTGTGTTTTCATGGCGGGGTGTTCCATTTGTGGGGGCACTCGTGGGAGCTGGAGAGTTTCGATGGCTGGCGGCAACTCGACGACTTCCTGCGCTATGCTGCCGAGCGCATTCCGGTCGAGGGCCGGCTGAACAATCGCGAATTGCTGCAGTATGCTGCCGCGAATAGCGGCTGATCGACCCGGCTTCGGTTCCAGGCAAGCTCGAAATAAATGAAAATTGGCATCGCCGGTCCCATTGGCACGGAGAGCATTGCCGGCTTCGTCGCGGAAGATCCGGCACGGCTGCCTCACGGCTATGGCGGCGCGCCACTGGTAAGCACGCTGATCGGCGAACTTCTCGCGCGCGGCCATACGGTGGCCGCTTTCACGACTTCCTCGGACTTGCCGATTTCGCCGTACGCCGAAGTCGTGGCGCAGGGCGATCGCTTCCGGATTCATTATTGCCCCGTACGGCCTCATGCCTTTCGCCCGAAGTTCGGCAAGCCGGGGCGGGCAGTAGATGGCTTTCGCATCGAGCGTGACGCGTTGCGCCAAGCCATGCTCTCCGAGGGACTGGACCTCATCCATGCGCACTGGGCATACGAGTTTGCGCTTGCGGCCATCGCATCGGGGTTGCCTCACGTAATTACCTGCCACGACGTGCCCCGGGCTGTACTGCGGTACATGCCGAACGGTTATCGTCTGGTGCGCTATTTCATGGCGCGGCGTGTCATGGCAACAGCATGCACGCTGACTGCGGTTTCCCCCTATCTCAGGGATGCGATCGCCGGTTCCGCTCGCGTTCCAATCACTGTGATTCCCAATCCGTTGCCGTCGGAGGTGATGAAGCACGCGCCCTCAAGGCGAATGGTTGACCCGCTTCGCCCGCGTCTCGCGATGGTGCTGAATGGCTGGGGTCCGCTCAAGAACCCGCAACCGGCGCTCATCGCGTTCTCGCTGCTGCGCCGCCGCCTGCCAGACGCCGAGTTAAGCCTGTTTGGCGTTGATTTTGAGCCGGGGGGTAGGGCGCAGCGCTGGGCCGATGCGCGCGGGGTTGCCGCCGGGGTCACTTTCATTGGCAACCTGCCTTACTCGCAGTTGCTGCAGGCTCTTAGCCAGGAGGACGCGCTGGTGCATCCGTCGCTCGAGGAAACCTTTGGCATGTCGGTGGCCGAGGCAATGGCGCTCGGCGTGCCGGTCATAGGCGGCAGTCGCAGCGGTGCAGTCCCGTGGGTAATAGGCGGCGGCGGGTTGCTCGCCGACGTGACGTCCCCACAGGCGATATGCGAGGCCATGCTGGGGTTGCTCGTGGAACCCGCAGTCTACGCGCGATGCCGGGAAACGGCCTTGGAGCGTTCACGGAAGATTTTCAGCGCCGGGATTGTGGTGAATCAATATGAACAGATATATCGCGACGTTGTTGGTAGAGCAGCATGCCACGTTCACGGCGCAGGTTGGGAAGTCAAGGAGCGCTGAGTGATGGATTTATCCGATCTTTTTCTTATCATCCCGTTTCTCGTGATGTTCGTTTTGGGTTTGCTTGTGCCGGCCATTATCGTGCTGAGTTATTCAAGGTTCGGGGCTGGTTCGGCACTGATTGTCGGCGTTTTCATTATCGATGCCTTGTCCATGGGTTATGGGGGAGTAAGCCTCTGGTTCAATCTTTTTTACCCGGACATAGTCCTGGGCTTGATCGCTTTGGTTGTTGGGCTGCGATTGGTTTTTGCACCAGACTTTCCGAAAAAGAATCGCGCTTGGATGTTGTTTTGTGCGCTCATCTGCGTGAGCCTGCTGACCGGCCTGGTTTCCTACGGTTCCCTTGCCGGCGTCCAGGTGCGCCCCTATTTCTATTTCATGGTGGCCGGCTCGTATGCGATGAGTTTTGCAATGGACGAACGGCGCTTGCGATTGGTATTCAACGCGCTCGCGTTGACTGCCCTGGTTTTCATCTGCCTTTCTGCCTACCGCTGGGTGGTGTACTACACTCCGATCAGCAGTTTGTTACCGCCAGGAGGGACCTATAACGTCGATGGCCCGATTCGGGTGATTAAATCAGGCGAGACACTTGTTATCGCCCAGGTCCTGGTTGCGGGTTTCTTTTATGTGGGCGCATCGCAAGGCTTCACCGCGGCGCGATTGTTTTCGCCGGTTCTATTTGGCATGGTCGTCGTTCTCCAACACCGGTCGGTATGGCTTTCGGCGCTGGTTGGTGTTCTGACTCGACTGCTGCTTGGGAGGTCTAAGAGTGGTTCGACATTGAGTCAGGTATTTCTCCTGGTCTTCATTGTGGCCGTCACTGCGGTACCCTTGGTAGTCAGCGACAAACTGTCTGGATTGGCACAGCAGGTGGAGGGGTCCGCGGCGCGAGCCTTGGCTGGACAGGATACGACCGGTGAGCGGCTAAGCAGTTGGCACGAAATTGTCAAGAAATGGTACGGGGCTGGCGTACGATCAATCGTTATTGGCCAGAGCTTTGGTTCGGATACCAGTCGCTATGTGCAAGACAGCCGCGGCGAGACGCGCAAGATCAACTACACGGCCCACAACCTTTATGTCCAGACGCTTTTCAACACCGGGTTGCTGGGCTTGTTGGCGTTCCTTGCCGCAACGTGGTACGTCGTTGGCGGTCTTTACCGCATCTGCCGGGATGGTCGTGGTGGTACGGAAGCAGAAGTGCTGTTGGTGTTGATGGTGATGCAATTGGCTTATTACGTTCCCTACGGCACCGATTACTTGCAGAGTTTCCTGTTTGGAATCGCCCTTTCCTATGTAGCGGGAAAAAATGCAGTTTTACGAGGAGCTGGCGACGCCAAACAACGTCGGGGAGCATTGGTATGAAGCGCCGGCAGAACATTCTGCTGCTTGCGGCCCTCATGGCGTTCACACAGTTCGCATGTGCGGATGTATACCTTGACGCCACTGCGGGGCGAGGACAAGAAATAACCCCCGCATATTTTGGCGTGCATTTCCATCGCTTGGTTCTCCGGCCACAGGAAAAGGCGGTACGAACTCAGTGGCCGCCGTTGACTTTCGGAACAGTCCGGCTGTGGGATTCGGTGACACGCTGGGCGGATATAGCGCCACGGGCGGGTGTGTGGGAATTCGAGCGTCTCGACTATTACGTGCATGAAGCTGCTGCGCACCGGGCAACGGTGCTGTACACCCTCGGCTCGACGCCCCGCTGGGCTTCGGCCCGCCCGGATGAACCGTGCGGTTACGGTCCGGGATGCGGAGCAGAGCCGGTGCGGATGGGCCACTGGGAAGAATATGTACGCCGCGTTGCGCAGCGTTATGGTAGCCGCATCGCTGCGTACGAACTTTGGAATGAACCCTATTTTTCCGATATCGCCGGGGATCGCGGCAGGCCTGGCTTTTACACGGGCAGTATTTTTAACATGGTTGAAATGGCCCGTGTCGCGCGCAAAGTGCTGGACGATGTTTCCGCCGCTGCAATGTTGTGTACGCCAGGATTCGTGGGTGGCGCTAATCGGCTGGAGATGTTTCTTGCGGCAGGCGGCAAGAAATATGTTCAGGCAATTTGCTACCACTTTTATTCTGAAAATTCCAGCCATTTGGCGCGCCAGATCCTGGAGATTCGATCCGTCATGAAACGTCAGGGTCTCGAGAACCTGCCTTTGTGGAATACGGAAACGGGCTTGGAAGTCTATGGACCGGGCGAATCCTTGCCCGCTGGGGCGGGCGCCGGGGCAACTCGGTCACTCACCGAATCTGCGGCCAAGATGACGCAGCAACTGATACTCGGGGCTGCCGCCGGCCTGGGCCGTTATTACTACTATTCGTGGGACAGTGAGCGCAGCGGCATGGTAACCACGTCGGGTGAACATCTTCCTGCCTATGCGGCGATGGCCCAGGTGCAGAAGTGGCTGATCGGAGCAACTCTCGCCGGGTGCGAGTCATTCAAGGGAGCGGGAGTCATGTGCGGCGGAAACAAGGGTTCACGCCATTTCAAGATTCTCTGGGCGGAGGTTCCCGCAACGCAGGCCGTGACGGTACCCCGGGGGTTTCGCTTTGCCGGCCAGGAAATGCTATGGCGCAGCGCGCAGGAAAGCCGTCTCCGGGTAGCGGATGGAAAAGTGCTGGTCCCGGTCGGCCAGCCGCCTGTTCTGTTATGGTTTGACGCAACCGAGACAAAATAAGCTAGTCATGCTAATAATTCGGGCCAATCTTACTTCGCATAACCGCAGCGATTCCACATTGGAGTGTTTGCGGGCTTAAGGCCGGATCTGCTTGGACATTGCGATCCACCACATCGCTGCAAGTTCGCGTCCCGTTTTCCTGATTGAGGTGCGATTCAATGGTTTCCCGTTTTCGGCGAATGTTGCATTCAGTTGCTGAATCCCCGATCGGCGTCTGGCTTACACGCCCCTTAAGGTTCTGGTTTGCGGTCAGTTATTATTGCGATCTATGGGGACAGATCCCCATTTGGTTGTTCAAGTCACGCGAGCGAACAAATTTCACCTACGACTATACGGAGCTCGGAAATGCTGTGGCAATCGAGATCGTATCGCTCGTGACCCGTGTCGAACCAGCCCGGATCGCGGGCTTTGCCAACGAACTTACGGCCGATATCGAGCTGAGGCGGTGGTTATCGAGCCGAATCGAGCTCAGCCCGTACCGCTACAGCGCCGACACAGAAATTCGCTTCAGCCGAGGCCTCCTGTTTTACTTGTTCGTGCGCGCATTGAAGCCACGAGTCATCGTCGAGGCAGGTACCGACAAAGGCTTGAGCGCATGTCTGATAGCGGCGGCGTTGCAGCGAAACAAGGCTGAAGGAGTCATCGGACAAGTGTACGCGCTGGATGTGCGTGAGGACCGGGGTTTCCTGCTCGGCGATCGCTTCGCCGACGTGGCCATATTGCGATTTGGCGATAGCGTGGACTTTCTCAATGCGCTCGAAGGTACGATCGACTTTTTTATCCACGACACAACGGCGGAACAGCAGCATGAAAAGCTGCAATACAAAGCACTTGAGTCCAAGCTGAGCCCCAAAGCCATTACCATCAGCACCTGGTTTACCGGAGAATTCGTGCGATTTTCACAGCGGAACGGGCGCCGTTTCCTGTTGTTTCCCGAGATACCGCAGAATCACTGGTATCCGGGGGGGCGATTTCCGGTCAGCTTTGCACCGGATCGGCCGGAACCTCGCCGCTAACAGTGTTCCTTTGACAGGGGATCGTCTGAACCCTATGGTCGCAGAAGTGCCGTTCAAGATCGCCGTACTGATGGCGTGCTACAACCGCCGGGAAAAAACCCTCGCCGGACTGGATGCGCTCTATCGAAGCACGCTGCCGCGTTTGACCTGCTTCGACGTCGTGCTGGTCGACGACGGGTGCACGGACGGAACCGCCGCAGCGGTGTTGGCCAGGTATCCCGCAGTGAAGGTGTTGCCGTCCGGTGGCGGGCTGTTCTGGAACCGCAGCATGCATCTTGCCTTCGGCTGGGCCCTGTCGCGCGGCTACGACGCTTTTTTGTGGTTGAATGACGATACGGTGTTGCGCCCCGACGCTCTGGCTGGCCTGATCGCCACCTCGGAATCGTTGCGGGGGCGGCTGGGCAAGGCTGCGATCGTGGTCGGCACGACGGTGGACTCTGAAAGCGGCCGTCCAACCTACGGCGGTTGCCGGCGGGTGAACGCCCTGAAGCCGGTCACCTTTGTCTTGGTCGTGCCTGGCGACGAGCCGGTGGAATGCGTGGTGATGAACGGCAACTGCGTCCTGATTCCGCGCGAGGTGGCAACGGCGGTTGGCAACATCGACCCGAGTTTCGAGCACGCCATGGGCGATACAGACTATGCGTTGCGTGCGCGCAACGCAGGCTTCACGGTATGGGTAGCGCCCGGCGTGGCAGGAACCTGCTCGCATAATCCGGTAGAGGGAACGTTTACCGATGCGAGCCTGCCGCTCGAGGCGCGGTGGAAGGTGATGCTCGGGCCCAAGGGGCTGCCTCTCAGGTCCTGGTATGTGTTCACGCGGCGCCATGCCGGCCCCCTGTGGCCGCTGTTCTGGCTCTGGCCATACGCCAAGCTTTTCGCTACGTCGTTGCTGCCGAGGCGTTCTTGAAGGTTGTCGCTATTTTATCTGCGTGTCTCGTGAGGGGGCGAAATCGTCGTGCATGAATCCACACGGCGCGTCGTAATCGTCGAGCGCCGGCTGACCCACTATCGCGTGCCCCTGTTTGAATGCTTGCGCGAGCTGCTCGCCGCGCGGCAGATCGAATTGGTGCTGCTCGTGGGCGAAGCGACGTCCGAGGAGAAGGCGAAGCGCGATGGCGGCCATCTGCCTTGGGCAAAGGTCTTGCCGACGCATTATTTCCTGTCAGGGGCGGTCTGCTGGCAGCCGTTCGGCGAGCATCTGCGCGATGTCGAACTGGTGGTCGTGAACCACGAAAACAAACTGTTGTATAACCATTGGCTGCTATGGGTGCCACGCCGCTTCAAGCTGGCTTTCTGGGGGCATGGCCGCAACATGCAAACGAGCACACCTGACGGTATGCGGGAGCGTTTCAAGCGGTGGACGATCTCCAAGGTCGATTGGTGGTTCGCCTACACCCAGATTTCAGTTGATCTGGTCGCCCAAAGTGGTTTTCCCGTGGCGCGGATTACCAATCTGAATAACACGATTGATACCGTGAGTATTTGCTGCGACCGGGATTCGATATCCAAGGACGAAATCGCGTGGCTCAGACAAGAGCTTGGTGTTACCGGGAAACCGGTCGGGGCGTTCATCGGTTCCCTGTATGCGGAAAAGCGTCTTGATTTCCTGTTCGAAGCCTGCACGCGCATTCGACAGCGCGTGCCCGGGTTCCAGTGGCTGATCATCGGCGATGGCGAGGAACGGCCGAGGATTCAGGAATGGGCGGCTGCGCACGATTGGGTTCATTGGGTCGGGGTCCGGCGGGGCCGCGACAAGGCACTCTATCTCGGTTGCGCCGACGTTGTGCTCAACCCCGCGGCAGTGGGGCTGGCAATCCTTGATTCGTTCGCCTTTGGCAAGCCGCTCGTCACGACGGACTGTTCAAATCATGGCCCGGAGATCGCTTATCTCCGGCACGGCGAGAACGGCCTGATGACGCCTGACAATGCGCGGGAATTCGCCTGGGCTGCTGCATTGCTGTTGAGCGATCCCGTTGCGCTCGCACGCATGAGTCGGGCTTGCATCGACAGCGCGGCTGAATACTCGATCGAAAAGATGGCGTCACGTTTTGCGGATGGGATACTCAAGGCGTTGGCGTCCCGGAGGCTGAGATGACGCGGATTCAACCGGGTATCTGATGACGAATACGTTGTTTGCGGCAGGTGCGGCGAGGCAGTTATTGTCTCGCGGTCGCGCGAGCGATAAGATGGAATCCTGGTGATTTCGACGGCTATATTTTTCCGCGGCATCTCGCCGAGCGAGGTTTGACGTGACGCCTGTGCCAATACTGCTTTATCACCGCGTTGGCTACGACAAGAGCACGTTAACAACCTCTCCCCAAGATTTCGAATCCCATCTCCAGTGGCTTTCCAGTCAAGGGGTGTCTTTTCTGTCCTGCGCCGAGTTGGAGTCTGTGCTTGGAGGCCAAAGCAGGCGTAGCGGTAAGCGAGTCCTGATCACTTTTGATGACGGCTACCGGGAGCTTTACGAGGTCGCATTACCGCTGATGCAGCGATACGGCGCTAAGGGGGCGGCGTTTGTCATTACAGGTCGCATGAGATGTCTTTCGGCACCTGCGGCCGGTGCGGGGGAGTTCGACGGTCACTTGAGTCTTCCAGAAGTTCGGGCGATACAGGAAAGCGGTATTCTCGAAGTTCATTCCCACACCCACAGGCACGAGAATTGGTTGCGCCAAACGCCGCGTTCCGGCGGCAAGCTTGACCTCTTGCGTGAGGATCTGGGTCAGTCCCGCGAATTTCTTTCCGATTCATTGCGACTCCCCCTTACGCATTTCCGGCATCTTGCCTGGCCTTGGGGAGCCTGCAATCTGCAGTTGATCGATGTCGCCAGGAGCGTCGGTTTTTCTTACCAATATTTCGTGCAGTTCGCCGCCGCAAATCGAATCGGCATGACTGACCGATTGCCACGTTTTTGTTGCGACGGAATGCCGATTGATGCGTTCCGGCGACGGGTCGAAGTACTGATGAACGGGAAGATCACCGGTTTCGTGAATTCCATGACCGGTGCACACCGAAGGTTGCGCGGCAGGTTTTCGTACTGACCGTTCTTGTTGATGCGGATTCTCGATATTATTCGAGAAACCGAGGTCAATAAATGACGTGCAAGCGGAGTCAAGCAAGTGAGCGCCATTGCCTGACGAGGAGGCCGGATGTTTTTAAAGGACGTGGCCAAAACCGTGATCGATCTGTTCCCGGAGGAGATGGCGGCAGGGTTTCTTGCAGCGAAACATCGTCTTTGGTGGAGGACAAAAGGCAGTAAGCTGCACCTCGCCTATGCCCAAGACTACAAAACCCGTTCAGCAATCGTCTCTGCTGTAAAGGAAGTGCTGCATCGCGTTGGCAGGGACCGCGCCAGGATCATCGAGTTCGGTTGCAGCGGCGGCAACAATCTACGCCTGATGCGAGAGATCCTGCCGTGGCCAGTTTCATACCTGGGACTGGATTTTCAACCTGACGCTATCGCGTACGCGCGACAACAGTACCCTGAAGACGTGTTCCATGTGTGCGACGACCTCGGATTGCCTGACCTGGTGCCAAGACTGGGACATTTTGACGTCTTCATAGCGTCCGCAGTCTTGTACTATATTCCTTTGGACCGTGCACAAACGGTGTTGCGATGCGCCGCTTGCCTTGCAGACTACGTTCTTGTTTGTGATGACTTGAGCCGATTCCACCTGGCTTCAGGCCGGAACGATGGCCTCTTCCTGCATCCCTACGCCGCCCTGTGCCGAAAAGCAGGATTGGAGATTGTGGTATCGCCCGAAAGACCGGAGGATCCCGGGAACCGGCACGGCTATTTTGTCGCCCGTTCCGCCGGGCGCTTCAATGAGGACGGTGTATGCGGAGATTGACTTCGCCGCGGCTTTGCACGGGATCGCAGTTGAGCCTTGCGGCATGAAAAAAAAGGCCATCTTCACGACCTCCTGGGACGACGGCCATCCCCTTGACACGCGCATCGCCGAGTTGCTGTCCCGGCACGGGTTTCAGGGCACGTTTTATGTGCCCTTGTCCAACCGCGAGGGCTTGCCGGTAATGCCTCCGGAGGAGATGCGGCGTCTGGGCCGGGGTTTCGAGATCGGCTCGCATACCATCGACCATTGCTACCTGAAAACCGTTGGTGCAGTGGAGGCGCGCAATCAGATCGTGGGGGGGAAAAATCAGCTCGAGCAGATCCTGGGGCATGGTGTCAGCGGCTTCTGTTATCCGGGTGGTGATTACACGTTGGAGCACCGGCAAATCGTGATCGATGCCGGGTTTGACTACGCCCGAACGATTGTGAACTTTTACCGGACATTGCCGGCCGATCCGTTCGGGATGCCGACGACCCTCCAATATTATCCTCATGCGCGAAGCGTGTTGGTGAGGAATTTCATCAGTCGTGGCGAATGGGCGCGACGCAACGATCTGTTTTGCGTTTCCCTGGGGCGGGGGGATTTCGCGTCGCGCCTGCGGGGAATGCTGGATCATGTGTGTCTTCATGGCGGGGTGTTTCATCTGTGGGGGCACTCGTGGGAGCTGGAGAGCTTCGATGGCTGGCGGCAACTCGACGAGTTCCTGCGTTATGCTGCCGGACGCATTCCGGTCGAGGGCCGGCTGAACAATCGTGAACTACTGCAGCATGCCGCCGCGAGTGGCCGCTGATCAATCTGACTTCGTTTTCCAGCCGATCTTGAAAAATACTCTCGACAAGAGCCTGCGGGTCCTGGTGGCGCATAACCTCTACCAGCAACGAGGGGGAGAAGACTCGGTTGTCGACGCGGAAGTGTCGCTGCTGCGCGCCCGCGGCCACGACGTCGAACTCTACCTGCGGCACAACGACGAGCTCGCTCAGACCGGGCAATTTGCGGCGGCGGTTCAGACGATGTGGTCCGGGCGCACGGTTGCTGATCTGGCGCGCAGGATCGCGGCCTTCAAGCCGGATGTGATACACGCTCACAATACTTTCCCGCTGATCTCCCCTTCGCTGTATGCGGCCGCTGCGCGGGCGGGGGTTCCGGTCGTGCAAA
>JACPTJ010000098.1 GCA_016192835.1 Betaproteobacteria bacterium | reverse complement strand
AGTGGAGGAGTGAAGGGTGAAGTATCCCCTCTCCCTCGTTCCCGGGGGAGAGGGCTAGGGTGAGGGGGCTCACTCATTCACTCATTCACTTATTCACTCCAATGATCCGCGTTTATCTGCGTTCATCGGCAGTTGAATTACTTGTATTTCTTGAGTGCCCGGTCGACGAACTCGTTGGTGAACGTTTTAGCAAGATCGATGCTCGGCGCTTTCTGGACCGCCGGCTCGAACGCCTTCAACACCGCATAGACGTTCTTCGCGCCTTCCAGGCTCATGCGGCCGTCGGGCGAGAAACCTTCCTGGTTCTTATAAAGCGCAGCTTTGTAGAGCGTCTGCTTGTCGCCGTAGTACTCGGGTGGCACTGCGCCAATGATTTCATCGACCTTGGCTCTCCGGATCCACAGCGACGCGCGCACCATCGCGTTGACCACCGCCTGCGCCGTGTTCGGGTTCTTCTTTACCCACTCCACCGGCGCGTAGATGGAGCCCGCGTGATACGCGCCGCCATACACTTCCTTCATGCCCTTGGCGGTGCGGCTGTCGACCACCACCACGATGTCGCCCTCGGTTTCCAGTATGTTGATCACCGGGTCGAGGTTGGAAATCGCATCCACCGATCCCTTCTTGATCGCGGCGACCGCGCCCGCGCCCGCGCCGACACCGACAATGGACACGTCCTGCGGCTTGAGACCGTTCTTGGTCAGCAGATTGTTGACGAAGTGGTTGGTGCTCGAGCCCGGCGCGGTGACTCCGACTTTCATGCCTTGCAGGTCTTTGAGGCTCTTGAATCCGCCCGCCTTGTCCTTGCGGATGCCGAGCACGATGCCGTTGTAGCGCCCCTGCAGCACGATAGACTCGATGTTGATGCCTTTCGCCTGCATGGTGATGGTGTGCTCGTAGGCGCCCGAAACGACATCGGCGCTGCCGCCGACCATCGCCTGCAGCGCTTTTGCGCCGCCCGGAAAATCGACGATGGTGACATCGAGCCCTTCGTCCTTGAAGTAGCCGCGCCGCTCCGCGATCGTCAGCGGCAGGTAATAGAAAAGGTTCTTGCCACCCACCGCGAGGGTAATCCTGGACTTCTCGAGTGTCTGCGCCCAGGCGCCGTTGGACGCCATTCCGAGCGTGACGAGCAGCAGCAATAACGTTATTCTGGCAATGCGCATGATCTTCTCCGGAATGTCTTTGATTTAGCAGACGATGCTCACATAGCGAGCAGGGGGTGTCAAGCCGCACCGGCCTCGTGCCCTCGACCGTACGTTGCGATCCCGAGGCAAGCTTGGAGCGCGCTTCAAATTAAACCGATTCTCCGTCGCGATGAACCCATAGTTGGGCGTCTGGTCACGCTGCGAGTCTCAGTACGCGAAGCTGTTTACGACCTTGCTCCGCATGCCACAAGTCGTACTGCGTCTGTTGATTGATCCAGCTTTCTGCGGAGGTATCAAAGGCAATCGAAAGGCGAACAGCCATCTCCGGGCTGATGCCGGCCCGGCCATTCAGAATTCCGGACAGCGTTTTCCGGCTAACGCCCAGTCCCTTTGCCGCCTCGGTCACAGTGAGACCAAGCGGATCGAGACAAAGAGCCTTGATGATTTTTCCGGGGTGTGGCGGATTGTGCATTCTCATGATTTAGCCTCAGTGGTAGTCCTCGTAATCAACGTCGTCTGCGTCTTTTCCTGCGAAAAGGAAGGTTACACGCCAGTTGCCGCTCACCTTTACGGCCCAAACGCCCTTGCGATTCCCCTTCAAGGGATGAAGTCCCAATCCGGGGAGTCCCATATCCTTTGGCGTTGTCGCCGCGCTCAACCTGCCCAAAATAAGTTCGAGCCGTTCAGCATGTTGCGCCTGGATTCCAGATTTCGAACCAGTCTGGAAGAACTTGGCCAATCCCTTGTGTTTGAAACCGCGGATCATGCGCAATAGTGTAACGCATGTAGTTACGGGTTACAAGATGCCCAACGTCGTGTTGTGCGGCGGGCTGGCACGGTGGCCAACTGTGGCATGGCGCTTCAGGTCAGCCCGCACCAACTGAAGTTAGAAGTCGCCTCACCGAAACTTGCGGCGGTAGCGGTGTCTTTGCTGCTGCAGAAGTCTTCCGTTCCTCGGGACGCTCTCTTGTCAACCTGAATCCCATCACGGTTGAATGCAAAGGCGGACACACTCCCGCCTACGGACGGAACGCGCCGAGCGGCCTCCAGAGTTCTGGCGACTGTATCCACCATTATTGAATAATAGGACACACGATCCTCGATACGTTCGTACGGCCATTTGTAACCCAAGCCACCGAGACGTTGCGCGTAGTGCTCCATTCCATCAAAGAGACCAGCGAAAATCTTGTAGTACCCGTTTCGGAGCTGACACCCTGCACTTCCATCCGGGTAGTCTTCGTGAAGTTGGAATGGACCTTGTGTGGCAGGTGGATCATCTCCGGTGTGTATGTGAAAAAGGACTGGAAGGTCATTTTCGTAGCCGCAGATGTGAACGCCACCGCGTAGACGTTCCCAGTCCCGTCCGTCGAGGGCGCCTTCATGCGCAAGTAGCGCGGCGAGCTCGCGTCCAGCGGCACGCGGCGTCGCTGAACTACCCAGACTTGCTACGTAGGACGAAAGAAGGTCATCCACTCGATGCCCGCGAAGGCATGCATTGCCCCAGACGGCAAAACCGAGATTCGCCAGCGACGAGTAGTGAAGCTTCTGCGCGCCATAAACAACTCGGTTCCCAATGGTGACTGCAGAGTCCCCCACCGCGACGCATCCGAATGCATCCGAAACCTCTGTGACGATGAGTGTCATCGATGCGACTTCAACGTGGAGGTGTGCGGCGCGCCAAGCGTGCCGCCGACTGAAGGCACGGCGCTTCCGGCGCGTCCGGTACCACCGCCAAGTTATGCGTCATGCGCTCTCCCTCTGCTCTGCGTCGCGAGAGGTGCAGACTAGCTGTTTTGGAACACCGACCGTCTTTATTACAGGAAAATGTCCGGACGCCGCAATTCGTTTGATAGCATCAATGGCGCTTTCCCGATGAATCGGGTGATTCGGCAGGTAGTCAATAGCTCCTTGCGCGATTTCGTACTGAGGGCAGCTGCCTCTGCAAAGTACATCAAATCTGTTGCCGCCTTCGCCTGGCACTGTTTCAACTGAAGCCTTGCTATCGCAAAGAAAGCACTGAGCAACGTCGGTCATGGCACATCCCTCTAAGATGCATAACGTAGAGCTAACCGGCGACGAAAAGCAGGCAAAGCGAGCTGAAGGTCGTCCATGTTGAGCCCCATGTCATGTTCACGTTCACCAAATGGCGTTCTTAACGCGCTCAATCCGAGTTTGTTCACGACCTCTGGCTTCCAAGAGGAGGAGCCCAGACGCATTAAAGTTTGGTTCGAGTTCTAAATGATTTGCACCACTCTTGCCAGGCTGGATTTCGACTTTCACAGAACGCGATACCGGACCACATGGAACCTTCGCTGGCCATCCTCTTGCGCAGAGTTCCGCGTCGGTCAACGGCCTAAACAATGTTCGCCCATTCGAACGGACTTCTGGCCCATTTGGCTTATCGGAGGGCTGCGGAAAGTGCACCTCGAACAGAAGTTGTGTGATAACCCACTTTTCTTTTGGGTTCCATATTTCAATGTCAACGACCCGGCCGTCCTGACGCCATGAGAATTTGATGCTTCGGGTAAAGGAGTCAGGCAGTAGGCGGTTTGGTTCTTCCTGCGCAAACGAAGGCAGCAGAAATCCCATTGTCGCGATTAGAACAAGGATCTGGGCACTCATACTCATTGCTTTTGGAGCCTAACGAATAGGATCTTATCCACCATGCTGCCGCATGACGGATAAAATCCTATTCGTTAGGCGACGACACGCGAGAACAGATCATGCGTTCGAACCTTCAACAAGGCGAGCGACGTTATGCCCACATACCGCACAATTTCCGTTCAGCACGAGATCACCGCCTTTCACTATGCCCGCCACGTTGACGATGGAAACGGCGCCACGACAGTGTCCACAAAAAACATTTGCGAGAATTTTCCTTCGCGCATCAGCCGGAATTGCATTCCAGAGCTTGGACGCTTGCGCAGACAGTCGTGGTAGTCGAACTTCTGTCATCGTGAATGCACGAATTTGATGCTTGGCCCCTTCAGTTGGACCCTATAAGCCCCCAAAAGCGGGGTCTAGCACGGTCAGCTTACGCTTAAGCCTCTGATTCCTCAACCGCGTCGACCGAGATAGACGACTCGACTTTCATTTGGTACAGGCACCGCCGGAGGAGGTCATGTCGTCACCACGTTTGTTGGACCAGGTACACGACAGATTGCACGTTAAGCACTACAGCGTGCGCACGGAACACGCCTGTCTGCAATGGATTCGCTGCTTCATTTTCTTTCACGACAAGAAACATCCGCGAGAGGCGAGCTTTAGGTCATCCGCACCGGCTTTCCCGAACGCGGGATGTGGTAGATAAATCGGCGAGCCACTTTTCGTCGGGAGTGCCTTTGGGGAAATGATCCGTCAGCCGCTCGACGGTCGCGCCGCATGCCCCGGTGCCATCAAAATGCATACCATGTAGCGAGACCAGGTCTGATTTAACAGGTGCTGTTTTCACGGGGCATTCGGTCGCCGCTCCTGCAAACGGGCGTTCCGCTAACGAGTCTCGACGACCACCCGCAGCGCCGTCACGATCGAACCGCTGTCCAGCGACTCGTCGAGAAAGAAGGTGAGCGGCTCAGGCGGCTTTGAGGTCGAGCTCGCAGCGGATCGCGTCCCAGACCGCTTCCTCGCTTGCACCGTATTCCTTTGCCAGCACAGGCACGGAGTCGCCGGCCTTGAACTGTTCCGCGAGTGCTGCTGTCGGGATGCCGGTGCCCGTAATCACCGGCCGGCCGAACGACACGCGCGGATCGATGACCACCGTACGCGGCTGCTCGCGCGGCGGCTGCGAACGCATGAACGGATACAGCTTGATAGGCAGGCCCTTCGCGTCGCGCTCGACACGCTCAAGGTATGCGTGGATCAGGTCCGCGATTTCGATCTGGCCATTTTTCGAAAGGTTGATGATTTCCCCGACCCGCTCGACGAAAAGCTCCGCTCCTTTGGTGGCGAACTGCTCCTCCAGCAGCGGACGCTTCGTGCCGAGCTTCTCGGTCAAGAAAGCAAGCCCGCGCCGGGTGGTCTGCAGCCCGATGTGGTGCTTGCGCCGTATCGCCGTAAGGACGTAGGCCTCGACGAGATTCGAGAACGACAACCCGAGTCGTTTCGCGTCCACAGGCTGAATGACGGCGCGGAATTGGCGGCTAACGCCTTGGTGAGAATAAGTTTGCCCGGCAAACCACGAACGCAGTGTCGATGACGGCACGCCGAGGTAGTGCGCTGCCTCGGAAATCGAGTACGCCGGAATATCACGCGGATCGGTGGTATTGAAAATAGTCACGATTGCATTGCCGTGATTGTCATTCGAGATTATAGGCCAACCTCTAAATTACGCCACGCTGCTTGAGCTCCCGCTGCTGCTGTTCGCTGTAGCCGAGCGCCCCCAGCACCTCGGCATTGTGCGCACCGAGCACGGTTAGAACGCTCGCAAGTGGGACACGGTGTTCTCCTGCGCCGTCACGAACTCCAGCAACGCCGCCCTGCCGCTGTCGGTGACCTTGCGTGCGCGCTGGATCGCGTCCTTGATCTGCGCCGGATCGGAGACCCGCTCCGACCATCCGCCCATGGCCTTTGCCATGTCTGCGTAGTTGCCCCCCAGATCGCGGGTGCGAAATATCTCGTGCGAGGTCTTCATGTGCTCCGTTTCGACCGCCATGGAGTTGTTGTTCAGGACGATCGTGAGTATGGGGATGCCGGAGCGCACCGCCGTCTCGAAGTCGAGCCCGGTCATGCCGAACGCGGCGTCGCCCATGAAATTCACGCAGAACTTGTCCGGGCGGGCGAGCTTCGCCCCCATGATGAGGCCGAGGCCCGTGCCCAACTGATGCGACTTGCCCCAGCCGATGTACGACCTCGGCACGCCGGCGCGGTAGAAAGGCATGATCTGGTAGCGCGGGCTGCCCGAGTCGTGCGTCACGATCGCCGTATCCGGTTCCACCACCTGCATGAAGTCCGCGATCACGCGGTAGGGGTTGATCGGCGTGTCGCTGGAGCTCAGCTTCGGCGACCACTGCTTGAGCCATGCCTCGCGCGTTGTGGCGATCTCGGAGCGCACCGCCGCGCCGTCGCGCGCCTTGCCGTTCAGCAGGTCCCGGCACGCCTCGATGAACTGTCGCAGCACGAGCTTCGCGTCGCCGAGGATCGGAAAGTCGGCGTAGTAGGACTTGTTGTGGTCGATCGTGTCGGCGGTCGCGTGGATGATGGTCTTGCGGCCCGGGATGTTGGCCGCCATGCCGTGCGCGGACAGCGACGAGCCGATCGCGAACACCAGATCCGCTTCCTTGAGGAAATGATAGGCCGCCTCGCTCATCGCACCCTCGGCGCTGCCGAGCGCGAGCGAATGCCGCTCGGGAAATGCGCTCTTGCCGGCGAGCGTCGAATACACGGGGATCTGCACGAGTTCCGCGAGTTCCACCAGTTCCGGCGTGCCTTCGGCGTAGAGCACGCCCTGCCCCGCCTGGATCACCGGCCGCTTCGCCGCGAGCAGCGCCTTGGCCGCGGCCATCACTTCGTCCGGGTTGGCTTGCGCCTTCGCGATCTTCACCGGCCGGTAGTTCTCCACCACCGCGGGGTCAACCTCGGCATTGCCGACGTCGACGGGTATCTCCACGAGCGCCGGACCGGGTCTGCCGGAGCGCATCTGGGTGAAGGCGCGGCGCAGCGTCGCTGCAACTCGCGCGGGGTGATTGATCTGCTCGGCGAACTTGGTCACCGCTTCGTAGGAGCGGATCGAGGAAAAATTGGGAAACACGCGGTCGCGCTCGAGCGGGTGGCCCAACGGCAACAACAGCAGCGGAACGGCGTCGGAAAAGGCGGTGGTAACGCCCGCGTACGCGTTCTCGGCGCCGGGACCGTACTGCATGGCGAACGCGCCTGCGGGCTTGCCGTTATTGATGCGGCTCCAGCCATCGGCGATGCCCACGCCGACGCGCTCCTGCCGGCAGATGATGGGCTTGATGCCCGCCGCGGCGGCGGCCTCGATGACCGCCGTGGTCGGAAACGACGGGAGAATATTGATGCCTTCGCGCTTGAGTATTTCCGCGACAGCGTCGATTGTGCGCATGAGGCACCCCTTT
>JACPTJ010000097.1 GCA_016192835.1 Betaproteobacteria bacterium | reverse complement strand
CCGGCAAGCGTCCACACCGCCGGCCACGCCGGGCCGAACAGTTGTTCGAGGTATGCGATGCCGGTTTGCAACATCAGACTGCGACCTTTTGCTGCTGCGCAACCCGCTCGGCAGTGATGGTTCCGAACATGCCGCCAAGCGCTGCGGTCAAAGGATGCGCCGCGGGCACGCGGATGCAACCGGCCGGCAACCTGTCGTCGCGCGCCGCGGCCAATATCGCTGTGCCGCGGCCCTGCGTGATTTGCACCTTGTCGCCATCGCGTAAACCGAGCTCGCTGAACAAAGCGCCGTTCATCGCGGCCACCGGCGCGGCGCCATCGTGCGTCTGCTGCAGCGGCGCGGCGCGGCGCACGATCGCATCCGCCTGGTAGATCGGCACTTCGCCGATGCGCTGTATGCCGGACGGCGCAGACGTGATGTTCCCGACGGCCACGTTTTGCAGACGGTTGTCGAGCCGCGCGCTTGCATCCCCGCTGCCAAGTGCCTCTTTGAGTACTCCTTCACTGCTGTCGTAATCAAAACCCGCAACGCCGAGCAGGTTGCCGAGCACGCGCAGCACTTTCCACGCCGGACGCGTCTGAGCCAGCGGCTGCACCACGGCCCTGAAGCTTTGCACCCGCCCTTCAGTGCTGACGAACGTGCCTGAGGTTTCGAGCGCCCGGTGCTGGTAGGGAGACAGCGCGACCACGAATTCCGCCTGCTTCATCGCGGCCAGCGCCTGCGCCGGGTCGTAGCAGTCGAGTTCCGGTTCGACGCCGAGCAGCACGTAGGCTTTGCGCGGCTGCACGACCATCTGCAGCGCATTAAGACCTCGTCCCTGCGGCAAGGCGTTTGCCAAGTAACCACCGACGCTGTTGGCAGCTTCCCCCAGGAAGCCGAATTTCGCACCGATGAGATCGGACAGCGCCTGCGCCAGTGCATGCAGTTGCGTGGCCGCCGGATGATGCTGCGCGAGATTGCCGAGGAAAATACCGGCGCGATCGCCGGAAGCCAGGCTGTCGGCGATGCGTTTGGCCACGTCATCCACTACCACGTCCGCGATCGCGGCTTGCAACTCGGCCGGCAAAACGGCGTTCTTCGCCTGCGCCACGGCCTTCGTGATTTGCGCCAACGCATCCGCGAGCCGCGATGGCGCGACGATCGCCTTGTTGGCGACGCGCATCAGCAGGTCGTCGTCGACCGGGTTGAGCAGGTTGATCTGCAGCTGGTGCTTCGCCGCCTGGCGTAACCGGTGCGCCAGCAGCGGATGGTCTTTCCTGAGCGCGCTGCCGATGACCAGCACGCGGTCGAGCTGCGCAAGGTCCGCGATCTTCATGCCGAACCAAGGGACGCCTGCGAGCGAACCATCGGCGCTGAAATCGGACTGGCGGGTGCGGAAATCGACGTGGTTGCTGCCGATACCGCGCGCAAGCTTCTGCAACAGGTACAGTTCCTCGAGCGTCTGGTGCGGCGTCGCAAGCGCAGCGATTTGATCGGCGCCATGCCGGTCGCGGACCTGCTTGAGACCGTTCGCGACGAATTCGAGCGCGACCTGCCAATCGACTTCCTGCCACGCGCCGTTGCGCTTGATCATCGGCTTCACCAGCCGCTGCGCCGAATTCAGCCCCTCGTACGAGAAGCGGTCCTTGTCCGAGAGCCAGCACTCGTTGATTTCCTCGTTCTCGCGCGGCAGCACGCGCATCACGCGGTTCTGCTTGACCTGCACCGTCAGATTGGAGCCCAGACCGCAGTGAGGGCTGACCGACGGACGGCGGGACAATTCCCAGGCGCGCGCGCTGTAGCGAAACGGCTTCGAGGTCAGCGCGCCGACCGGGCACAGGTCGATCACGTTACCCGACAGTTCCGAGTCGACGGTCTTGCCGACGAATGCATCAGCGGGCCGAGGTTCTTGTTGTTCACGACTCGTTTCATCTCGGCATAGCGCGAGCCGCTCGCGCCGTAGCCGACCGCCAGATCCTGCAGCTGGCATTCACCGCCCTCGTCGCAAATCGGGCAATCGAGCGGGTGGTTGATCAGCAGAAACTCCATCACGCCCTTCTGCGCGGTGATCGCCTGTTCCGAGTGCGTGGAGACTTTCATGCCCTTGGTTACCGGTGTTGCGCACGCCGGCAGCGGCTTGGGCGCTTTTTCAACCTCGACCAGGCACATGCGGCAGTTGGCCGCGATCGAGAGCTTCCTGTGATAGCAGAAATGCGGCACGTAGATGCCGGCCTGATTGGCGGCGTCCATGATCGTGCTGCCGTCAGCGACTTCGAGTTTCCTGCCGTCGATTTCTAGTTCCAACATAGCTTAGTTGCGCCAGCAACTCACGAACCTCCCCTCGCCCGCATCAGCGGGAGAGGGGTCAGGGGGTGAGGGCAGTCTGCGCATCATCTCTCAGATGTAGTTAGGGACCAGGCACTTCTTGTGATCGATGTGATGCTGAAACTCGCTGCGAAAATGCTTGATAAAGCTCTTCACCGGCAGCGCGGCGGCATCCCCCAGCGCGCAGATGGTGCGGCCCTGGATGTTGTCGGCGACGTTGTCCAGCAGGTCGAGGTCTTCGGAGCGGCCCCTGCCGTGCTCGATACGGTCGACCATGCGATACAACCAGCCGGTGCCTTCGCGGCACGGCGTGCACTGGCCGCATGATTCCTCGTAGTAGAAATACGCAAGCCGCAGCAGGCATTTCACCATGCAGCGCGTATCGTTCATCACGATCACCGCTCCCGAGCCGAGCATCGAACCGGCCTTCGCGACCGAGTCGAAGTCCATGTCGGTCGCCATCATGATGCCGGCCGGCAGCACCGGCATCGATGAGCCGCCGGGGATCACTGCTTTGAGCTTCCCGCCGTCGCGCATGCCGCCCGCCATCGCGAGCAGTGTCGCGAATGACGTGCCGAGCGGAACCTCGTAATTGCCCGGACGCGCGACGTCGCCCGACACCGAAAATATCTTGGTGCCGCCGTTGTTGGGCCTGCCCAGGCTCAGGAACGCGTCGCCGCCGTGGTTGATGATGTAGGGCACTGCGGCGAAAGTCTCGGTGTTGTTGACCGTGGTCGGCTTGCCGTAGAGGCCATAGCTCGCCGGAAACGGCGGTTTGAAGCGCGGCTGGCCTTTCTTGCCTTCGATCGATTCGAGCAGCGCAGTCTCCTCGCCGCAGATGTAGGCACCCCAGCCATGGTGATTGTAGAGCTGGAAGCTGAAATCCGAGCCGAGGATGTGGCTGCCGAGATAGCCGGCGGCGCGCGCCTCCTCGACCGCCTGCTCCATGCGTTCGTACACTTCCCAGATCTCGCCATGGACGTAGTTGTAGCCGGCCGCGGCACCCGTGGCGTAGCCGGCAATTGCCAATCCTTCGATCACGCTATGTGGGTTGTAGCGCAGGATGTCGCGGTCTTTGAACGTTCCCGGCTCGCCTTCGTCCGAATTGCACACCAGGTATTTGGTGCCGGTGTAGCTGCGCGGCATGAAGCTCCATTTGAGGCCGGTCGGGAAGCCGGCTCCGCCGCGGCCGCGCAATGCGGACTTCTTGACTTCGGCGATGACCTGCTCGGGAGGGGTCTTCCCGGCCAGGATTTTCTTCAGCGCCGCATAACCGCCGCGCGCCTCGTAATCCCTGAGGCGCCAGTTGAGCCCGTCTACGCCTTTCATGATCACGGCGGCGGGTCCGAAGAGATCGGTCGCGAATGGCGGAACCGGCAGGCCCATTACTTGAGCTCCTCGATCAGCCGGTCGAGCTTGTCCGGCGTCATCGCGCACGCCATGCGCTTGTTGTTGACCAGCAGCACCGGCGCGTCCCCACACGCCCCCATGCATTCGGCTTCCTTCAGCGTAAAGGCGCCATCGGCCGTGGTTGCGCCGAACTCGACGCCGAGCTTTTGCTTCAGGTGCTCGGCCGCAGCCGTTGCGCCCTGCAGCGCGCAAGGCAAATTGGTGCAGATTGCAAGCTTGCATTTGCCCGTGGGCTTCAGGTCGTACATGCTGTAGAAGCTTGCGACCTCGTAGACCGCGATCGGCGGCATGTCGAGATAACGCGCGACGAAATCCATGGTTTCCGTCGACAGCCAGCCCTTTTCGTCCTGCGCGATGGTCAGCGCCGCCATCACGGCTGACTGTTTCTGATCGGGCGGGTACTTGGCGATCGCCTCATCGATCCGGGCGAGCGCGTCAGGGCTCAATGGCAGCGGGGCATTCATCGGTCGATCTCGCCGAAAACGATCTCCATGGTGCCGATGATCGCGACGACATCGGCAATCATGTGGCCGCGCGCGAGCTCGTCCATGGCGGACAAATGGGTGAAACTCGGGGAGCGGATCTTCATCCGGTAGGGCTTGTTGGCGCCGTCGGAGACGATATAGATCCCGAACTCGCCCTTGGGGTGCTCGATCGCCGCGTACGCCTCGCCCTCCGGCACGTGCATGCCCTCGGTGAAAAGCTTGAAGTGGTGGATCAGGTCTTCCATGTCGGTCTTCATCCCGACGCGCGAGGGCGGCGCAACCTTGTAGCTGTCGGTCATCACCGGGCCGGGGTTTTTGCGCAGCCAGTCCACGCACTGCCTGATGATGCGGTTCGACTGGCGCATCTCCTCGATGCGCACCAGGTACCGGTCGTAGCAGTCGCCGTTGACGCCGACCGGGATGTCGAACTCCATACGGTCGTAGACTTCGTACGGCTGCTTCTTGCGCAGGTCCCATTCGACGCCCGAGCCGCGCAGCATCGGTCCGGTGAACCCGAGCGCCTTGGCGCGCTCCGCTGAAACCACGCCGATGCCGACCGTGCGCTGCTTCCAGATGCGGTTCTCGGTCAGCAGCGTCTCGTAGTCGTCCACGCACTTGGGAAAACGCTCGGTGAAGTCTTCGATGAAATCGAGGACCGACCCCTGGCGATTGCGGTTCAACTCGTCGATCGCGCGCTGGTTGTGGATTTTCGTGACCTGGTACTGTGGCATGCGGTCGGGCAGATCGCGGTAGACGCCGCCGGGCCGGTAATAGGCGGCGTGCATGCGCGCGCCGGTGACCGCCTCGTACACGTCGACCAGATCCTCGCGTTCGCGGAAGCAGTAGAGGAAAACCGTCATCGCCCCGAGATCAAGACCATGGGCGGCAAGCGCGAACAGGTGCGACAGGACCCGCGTGATCTCGTCGAACATCACCCGGATGTACTGGGCGCGCAGCGGCACGTCGATGCCGAGCAGCTTCTCGATTGCGAGCACGTAGGCGTGCTCGTTGCATATCATGGTGGTGTAGTCGAGCCGGTCCATGTACGGGACCGTCTGCAAAAACGTCCTGTGCTCGGCGAGCTTCTCGGTCGCCCGATGCAGCAGGCCGACATGGGGGTCGGCGCGCTCGATCACCTCGCCGTCGAGCTCGAGCACCAGCCGCAATACGCCGTGGGCCGCCGGGTGCTGCGGCCCGAAGTTCATCGTGTAGTTGCGGATTTCAGCCATGCTTAGCCCTTGCGGAAGCCTTCGGTGTCGGCGTAGTTTTCTTCGCGCACGATGCGCGGGGTGATTTCGCGCGGCTCGATCGTGACCGGCTGATAGATCACGCGCCGCTGGTCGGGGTCGTAGCGCATTTCGACATTGCCCGA
>JACPTJ010000096.1 GCA_016192835.1 Betaproteobacteria bacterium | reverse complement strand
TCGGCACCATCGTGTCGGGACCCACCTCGCCCAACTCCGCGCGGCGCCCCGTTGCCGTGCGGCCGAATTCGCTGCCGCGCGCCCGGCTTGCGCGCAGTTTCGACTGGTCCCACAAGCGGCGCTTCACCTCGGCTTTGCTCCAACCCGCAGCGTGGAAAAGATTCGCGTGCTGCGGTGAGAGCAGGATGAAAGGCGCACCGCCGTACACATAATCGCTGCTCGCCGGGTACTGCATCGTGTCCGCGATCATGGCGAGCACCTCCTCGGCGGCGGCCGCGGTCATGTTCATGCTCCACGTGCCCAGCGCGCCCACCACCGTCACGGCGCTGGCAGCGCGCGCAAAACCGCGCTCGACGTGCAACGGCTCCCACGGGCTCGCGTCCTCGTTCTCGGCGCAGCAGAACGTGTACTTGCCCGGCTGACCCTGTGTCGCGCGGTCCATTTCGCCCGGCAACGCTCGCCCAATGTTCTGCAGCGTGAGCCGCAGCGCGCGGCCGAGCGTTGCGTTCGCCCAGGTGCCCTGGCCCAGGCAGTTGCTGCCGCCGTTCACCTCGAGCCGCCTCGCGATCGGCCCATTGACGATGAGCCAGACTGCGGCAGGGTTGGTGGTCGCCTGAATCGCCTGCACGTGAAATTTCGGCGTAGCGACCGCCTCGGCTGCCGCGATGAGCAGCGGCAGATATTCTGGATAGCAACCGGCCATCACCGCATTGATCGCGATGTACTCGACGGTGGCCGCGCCGAAACCCGGCGCAATCGTCGCGACGACCTCGCCGGGTGCGCGACGCGTGTGGAGCAGCATGCGCTCAACGGCTTGCTGCGTCGGGGGCGCGATCAGCAGGCCATCGCCCCATCGCCGCTTGATATAGAGCTTGTTGAGCTCGTCGAGATCGGCGGGCGCTTCGATCAGCACCGCGCGCGGCGCAGCCGGCGCATTCCCGCGCGCCGCCGCTGAATCGCCGGGTCCCGGCTCGCAGAGTAGCCGCGCGATCTCGTCCACGCATTGCCCCGCGATCTGATGCAGCTCATCGCGGCTGCGGGTGCCGAAAGGATGCGGAACCACCGCGATCGCCAGGTCTGGAAAACCCAGCGCCTTCTGTTGAGCCCGCCCGAGACCCGTAAAGCTGCTGGAGCAAACAGTCAGCGCTACCTTGCCGCGCTTCGCTGCTTCTACACTGTCATGGACACTCCACGACGTGCAGGAGCCTCAATCGCCCGATCCCGTGATGACGGCGTCGCACTGCTCGGTGAGCTCTGTTAGCACCGCCTCGGTCGCCGCCTGGGACGCGCTGCGCTTGCGGCGCTTGACGACGCTCGCCACGCCGTACTTGCTGACCAGCAGCTCGCAGAGGTCGTCGACCAGGAAATTGAAATTGGGCTTCGCATTATCGATGAAGCCAATCACTTTCCCGGCGAGTCGATCGAGCGAGCGACGCGATCCGTGCGGCGCGGCGAGACACGGCGCAACGGGGTCGTAGACAAACTGGGTTTCGGCCATGGATTTCATCCTCGGTTATTTAGAGTGCCTAACAGCAGCGATTCGAGAGCGCTGATTTTGTCATAGCCCATGAGCGCAGTAATCTCCTCCATGCTATAGATCAGATCCGGCCGATCCTGGACTTTGCCAGTGGTTTACTCGGCCTTGATCCCGGCTTCCCTGATCAGCTTCGCCCAGCGCGTAATTTCGAATTGCAGATAATCGCCCAGTGCTTCCGGCGTGCCGCTGAGCGGTACCACCCCGAGCGTCAGAAGACGCTCGCGCACGTCGGGTTGCTGCAGTATGCGGTTGATCTCGGCATTGATCTTGTTGATGACGGGGCGCGGAGTGCCCGCGGGCGCGAACAGGTTGTACCACGCGATGACCTCGTAACCCGGCAGGCCCGATTCAGCTATCGTGGGCAGATCAGGGGCAACCTCGATGCGTTTGGAGGTGCTCACGCCCAGCGCGCGCAGTTTGCCGGAGCGCGCATACGGCAGCGTCCCCGTGATCACGTTGAAAATTACCTGCACCTCGCCGCCGATCACCGCGTTGACCGCCGGACCGCCGCCTTTGAACGCGATATGCAGCATGTCTATTTTCGCCTGCAATCTGAACATCTCGCCGGTCAGATGCGATGAGGTTCCCACACCGGATGAAGCGAAAGTGAGTTTGCCGGGTTGCGCCTTCGCGAGACTAATGAGCTCCAGCGCCGACTTGGCCGGTACCGAAGGATGGACCGCAAGCAGATAGGGCATCTGTGCCAGCAGCGCTACCGGGGCCAGATCCTTGACGGGGTTGAACGAGAGTTTGTACAGCGACACGTTGCTGGCGATCCCGCCTGACGTCAGCAGCAGGGTGTAGCCGTCCGGGACGGCGCGCACGACGGTCTCTATGCCGATGGTGGAGCCGCCGCCGGGGCGATTGTCTACGATCGCCGGCTGGCCCCACGTTGCATGCAGTTTCTGCGCCAGGACGCGTCCCAGCAGATCGTTCGAGCCGCCCGGCGTGAACGGAACGACCATGCGGATAGGCTTGACCGGATAGCGATCAGTCTCTGCCCCCGCCCCTGACCCCGCGAGTCCCATCGCCAGCATCATTGAAACTACCAGCAACGAAGCTTTCATCGGAGGCTCCCGCAAGCGATCGATTGTTGCTGCAGCGTGGGTAACGAGGCAGTTACTGCCGGCATTATCGGGTCATCGGTGCGGCCGTGGCAAGGTGAGCATCGCATACCGTTCCCTAGCTGCGGGTATTTTGCTATTCTCGCTCGCGCAGCCGGTCGAAATATACGACGAGATTGCGTTGATTGCAGCGCGCCGCAAACAGAAAAAATGACAGACGACAGCAAACCACCCAAAGCCGCGGGCCCGCTGGTCGGGTTTCGCGTCATCGATCTCGGCATGATATTCGCCGGGCCGCTGGTCGCCACCAATCTCGCCGACCTCGGCGCCGACGTCATCAAGATCGAGCATCCCAAGGGGGATGACGTCAGAAAAACCGGCCGTTTCAAGAACAACCGGGGTCTGTGGTGGTGCGTTTCATCGCGCAACAAGCGCCTGATTTCGGTCAACGTGAGCAGGCCTGAAGGCGCAGAGATCGTCAGGAAACTGGTGCAGACCGCCGACGTGTTCATCGAGAACTTCCGTCCCGGGCGCATGCAGGAGTGGGGGCTGGATTATGAAACGCTGAGCGCAACCAACCGCGGACTGGTCATGCTGCATATCAGCGGTTACGGGCAAACCGGTCCCTACCACGAGCGGCCGGGAATGGGGACGCTGGCGGAAGCGTTCAGCGGATTCGCCTACATCACCGGGGAAGCGGATGGGCCTCCGACCCTGCCTTCAGTGCCTATCGCCGATGGCGTCGCGTCGCTCAGCGGAACCTATGCAGTGCTGGCGGCGCTGCTGGCACGCGAAAGAAACGGCGGCATCGGCGACGAAATCGATCTGAGCCTGTACGAACCCCTGCTGTCGATACTGGGTTCCATGGTCATCGACTACGACCAGCTGGGCCACATCACGCAGCGCAGGGGCAACCGCTCCACCTGGACCGTGCCGAGAAACGCCTATCGCACTCGAGACGGCAAGTGGGTGGCGGTGTCATCCGCAGCCAACTCGATTGCGCCGCGGATGTTTCGGGCGGTCGGCCGGGAAGACCTTGCGAACGATCCTGACCTGGCCACCAATCCGCAGCGTTTGCAACGCGTCGACGAACTCGACGGCGCGATCGCCAAATGGATAGGCGAGCACACGCTGGACCGGGTATTGCAGCGCTTTCACGAATTCGACGTGGTGGCGGGCCCTATTTACGACGTCGCACAGATATTCAACGATCCCCAGGTCCAGCATCGGGAGACATTCACCGAAACCGCGGACGCCGTGCTGGGTAAAGTCAGAATACAGAATGTGGTCCCCCGGTTTAAGCGCAATCCGGGCCGGGTTCGATGGCTGGGAAAAGCCGATATCGGCGCCGACACCGAGGCGGTGCTGGGCGAACTCGGCTACAGCAATGACGCAATCGAAGGTTTAAGCGCTGACGGAGTCATCAAGATCGCAACGGCATCGGGCAGCAACAAATAGAGATTATTCCTGTCGCTACGGCGCGCTTCGACCGGAACGACCGCGCAACGCGGGACAAAAGGAGATTACATTTGAAACCAATTACGAGAACGCTGGCACGCTACGCCCGCGCATCGCAATTCGACGCGCTGCCTGCGGCGGTGCGGCACGAGGGCGCGCGCGCCTTCGTCAATTGGATCGGCTGTGCCGCCGGCGGATCCATGGAAGAAGACGTGCAGTTGATGCTGAAGCTTCTTTCCGAGTTCAACGGCGCAAAGGAAGCGACGGTGGTCGGCCGCAGCGAAAGGCTGGACGCGCTGAACGCCACGCTGATCAACTCGATGAGCTCGGCCGCGCTCGCCTTCAACGACACTCACAACGCAACCGTGGCGCATCCAACGAGCCCGGTTGCGGCCGCGTTGCTGGCGCTGGCGGAGCGCCTGCCGCTGACGGGAAAGGAGCTGCTGCACGCGCTTATCCTCGGCATCGAGATCCAGTGCCGCGTCGGCAATATCCTGTGCGTGCCCCCCGCGGAATGCCAGGTCGGGTTGTCCATGCAGGGCCTGGTGGGCGGAATCGGCGCGGCGGTTGCCGCCGCCAAGGCCATGGCGCTGGACGAGGACGGCATCACGACGGCCATCGGGCTTGCCGCCAACCAGGCGGGCGGATTGCGGGAATCGCAGTCGACGATGGGCAGCCACTTCATCCCGGGGCACGCCGCGCGCTGCGGGCTGATGGCGGCGCTGCTGGCATCCCGCGGCTTCACCTGCTCGGACTCGATGATCGAAGGGGCGAAGGGCTTCGCCGCGTCCTTCGCCAGCCGCCCCAACCTGGACGCCGCCGTCGACAACCTGGGGCAGGCGTTCGAGATCACCACCCTCGCTTACAAGCCGTACCCGTCGGGCGTCGTGATCCATCCTATCATCGACGCCTGCCTGGAGATCGTGAAGTCGGGCGTGCTCGACGCGGAAGAAATCGAGCGCATCGAGCTCACCGTCAACCCGCTCGCCGTGAAGCTCACCGACATCGTGGATCCCAGGGACCGCGGCCAGGGGCTGGTCAGCATGCAGCATTGGGCGGTGATGACGCTCACGCACGGCGCCGCTGGAGTCGCGCAGGTGACCGACGCCTTCGTCCGCGATGCCGTCGTGTCCCGGCTGCGGCGCAAGGTCGTTTATACCGCCACCGAGAGCATGCCATGGGAAGCGGCGAACGTGTGCGTTCTGCTCAAGGGCGGCAAGCAGTTGCAAGCCAGTGTGCAGCATTGTCGCGGCAGCGCGAGCCGGCCGCTGACCGACGCGGACATCACGGAAAAAACCCGGGGCCAACTGCGTATTGCCTATCCGGACGCAGCGGCCGAGCGCATCCTTGCCCAAAGCTGGCGTATCGAGGAGTGCCCGCGGGTCGACGCGTTCTGCAAGGAACTCGCCGCAGGCGCCTGAACGTTGCTCACCCCGCGGCGCGCGGCCTCGCCGGTCAGCCCTCCGGCACGTACAACTTGAAACAAGCGGAGCGTCCGCCGTCTGCCGGTATCACCACCCCGGTCACGGCGCGCCTGGCGAGATGCCGCGCCATTGGCCCGCCCATCAGTCCCAGCCCGATGAAACCGACCGGGGCGGATTTTCCGGATCCTGCGCGACGCACTGCCTACTCGAGACGGATGCCGGCGGCCTTGATCACCTTCTCCATCCGCGCCGATTCGCTCCTGAATTTTGCATCGAACTGCTCGGGCGTGCTGCCGACGGGTTCCAACCCGGAACCGAGCAGCCGTCTTCTTGCTTCTTCAGTGTTGATGACCCGCACGATTTCCCGGTGCAGTCGCTGAACGATCGCATCCGGTGTCTTTGCCGTCGTAAATATGCCGTAGATTCCCACCGATTCATAACCGGGAACGCCTGAAGCCGCCACCGTAGGCAATCCCGGCAACAGCACGGACGGCTCGGCGCTGGTAACCGCCAAGGCCCGCAATCTGCCTGACTTGGCATGCGCCACCACCGAATTCGGAACCGCTAAAATCACCTGCACCTGGCCGCTGATGATATCGATCATCGCTGCGCCGGCGCCCTTGTACGGGATGTGCGTCATGTTGACGCCTGTCATGTGCTTGAATAATTCCGTCGCGAGATGAGGCGTGCCGCCGGTCGACGTCGAGGCGTAGTTCAGGTCCCCGGGCCGGGATTTGGCCAAAGCGATCAACTCTTTAATGGACTTTGCCGGCACCGAAGGGTGCACGGTCACGACCAGCGGCGCGCTTGTGGTCCAGGTTATCGGCTGAAAATCCTTCAGCGGATCGTAAGGCATTTTTTGCACCAGCGCTCCGGTCGCGAGGGGCACGCCGTGGGAAAGCAGGGAATAGCCATCGGGCGGCGCCTTGGCCACGATTTCCGATGGAATAATGTTGCCCGGCCGATTATCGACGATTACCGGCTGGCCCAAGGGGCCTGTGAGCCCTTGCGCGATTATCCGCGCCAGGAAATCGAAAACCCCCCCAGGCTGATTGGAGTAAATGCGGATGGTCTTGTTCGGATAATCCTGGCCCGACACGCCGCTCGCACCCAACACCATCACCGCCGCCGGGAGAACCCCGGCAATCAGACTCCTCGCCCACATAAAACCTCCCTCTTGAACTAGCATTATTCCACGTATAATTTACGTGCAACACGATTCAAGTGCAACATTAGAACATGAACCCGTCGGTTCGAACGGGCATATTGCTGCATAACGAAGATAATCCGGAGGATCCCATGTTAACCAAACGTTGCAGACGATTAATCGTTGCAGGTACGACAGCGGCCGCTTTTGCGCCCGCCGCGATTACAGCCCACGCGCAAGCTGCTTTCCCCGCCAAACCTGTGCGCATCATTGTCGGCATGGTCCCAGGCGGCTTTACCGACACTTCGACACGCATCGTCGGGTCAAAGCTCGCCGATGCGCTGGGGCAGCAGATCCTGGTCGAGAACCGCCCGGGCGCAAATGCCTTCATTGCGGCCGATATCACCGCCAAGTCCGCCCCTGACGGATACACCCTTTTCATGTCTCATCCCGGACTGACGACTAACACGCTGCTCTTCGAGAAGTATCCATTGAATCCGCTGAAGGATTTCACAGCGGTATCGCTGATCGCCAATATTCCCAACATCCTGGTGGTTCATCCCACAGTCCCTGCGCGAACGATGAAGGAATTGCTCGCGCTCGCACGCGCGCGGCCGGAAATCCTCACGCAGGCTTCATCCGGCAGGGGTTCTCCCGGACATCTCGGAGGTGCGATGCTTTCGCAGATGACGCAGACACGATTCGTTCACATCCCCTATAAAGGCTCGGGCGCGGCGATGATCGACCTGATAGGCGGTCACGTGGATCTCTCGTTTCCCACTATTTCCGCGGGGGGCGCCCACGTTAGGGCAGGCAGGCTGCGGGCGCTCGGAATTACTTCCGCCAAGCGCTCGCCGTTAATGCCCGAGCTGCCGACGATTGCCGAAGCAGCCGTACCGGGATTCGAGATCGTTGGCTGGTACGGAATTGTTGGCCCCGCCGGTATGCCCAAAGACGTGGTCGCGCGGCTCAGCAGTGAAATCGCGCGCGCACTCAAAACTCCGGAAGTGCGCGAAAAGATGGACAAAGAAGGCGCGGAACTCATCGGCAGCACATCCGCGGAGTTCACCGCTTTTCTGAAAGCTGACCTGGACAAGTGGACCAAGGTCATCAAGGCGGCCAAGATCAGTCCGGTTCGAATGTGATCCGCGGCGCAGCCGGGGAAGGCTGATCGGCGCGGGACCGGCGACCTGCGGCAGGCACGTGATCTGGAATTCCAGCGTTGCGACCGTACGCGAAGCACGCGACATACAGGGGAACGAGATGAGATTGCAGGACAAAGTAGCGATTGTGACAGGCTCGGGATCGGGGTTGGGAAAGGCGATAGTGAAGCGCCTCGCTGAAGAAGGCGCTTCGGTCGTCGTGGCTGACATCAACGCGGAAGCCGTCGCTACGGTTGTCGGCGAGCTGGAGAAAGCAGGACGAACGGCGGTCGGATTCACGGTCGACGTGAGGGACAGGTCCCAGCTCAAAGAGCTGATGGCGACGACAGCCGGGAAGTTCGGGCGAATCGACATTCTCGTCAACAATGCCGGCGTCACGCGCCACCGGCCATTCCTCACGATGAACGACGAGGACTGGAACATCGTGCTCGCGGTCGATCTGAAAGGCGTATTCTTCTGCGTTCAGGCCGTGGCAGAGTATATGATCAAGCAGCGCTACGGAAAGATCGTGAACATTTCATCCGCCTCGGGCAATGGGGGCGCGTCGCATGCGACCGCAGGTTCGGCAGCCGGCAACGCCAACTACGCGGCAGCCAAAGCCGGTGTTATCCAGCTCACAAAAACGTTGGCCACGGAGCTCGGCCCTCACGGCATAAATGTAAACTCAGTCGCCCCCGGATTCATATTGACTCCAATGACCTCCACGAGCCGTACTCAGCAGGAGGTCGAGGAGCATATTGAGGTGCGGAAAAAATCGACCGTGTTAAAGCGCGTGGGCAAACCCGAAGACATAGCGAATAGCGTCCTGTTTCTCGTGTCCGATGAAGCAAGTTTCATATCGGGTCAATTGCTCCGCGTGGATGGGGGCCGTACCGATCGGATGTGAGTGCGTGAAACCGCGCGTCACCGGCAAAAGCGGTTTCACTTTTCCCACAGCCTTTTTCGGTTCGGAGGTATTCGATGGCAATCGGCTGGTGTCGATAATATCGCTTTCACCGCTGGCTTGCCAATCTGCGCGTAATCGAAATCGATGAGATCAAGTCGGTCCCGTACATCCCAGTTTCGCATCCGTTCATCGAACGGCTAATCGGTACTATTCGCCGCTTGATTGCGAATTCGCCACCCGCAGATAGCGCTTGCGCTGGCGTCCCTTGGCGTCGGTGAAGTGATTGCATTTCTGAAAGTTGTGGTGCAAAATTCAAATGATGCTTGAGCTTCGGGAGCTCTCGATTCTCACGCACGAACGCTTGCTTCCAACTCTACCAAACGACGATACAGCGCACGAATCAGGTCGTCCTTCTGTGTTGAAGAATAGCCACAACTCGAGCAAGCGGCCCTCCTTGGACGGACTGTCCCGGAATCCGAAGTCGCTGCGCCAAGCCAGTGGACCCAAGCCCGGCGGGTAGAAACGACGCGATCTTTTTCATTCCTTGATCCTCACCTTCCAGGATTAACCACCTCAGCCTGTGTTGTCCGGGTAGGCTGAACAGTTACTCTAGCGTCAGCTATATCTGTTAACCCGATATCTCTGGAAATAGCCAACAGGAGCTTACTGACATGAAACAGTTCGCAGACAAATTTCTGGCCGGCTTGATTGCAACGTGCGCTCTGGCAGGCGCTCCCAATCAGGCTCTTGCGCAGTCCGCCGCTGACTACCCGGCTAAAACCATCCTGTTGGTCATCGGATTCGCCCCCGGCGGCGGCCTTGATGTCGTGGGGCGCGTCGTCGCCGACCGCCTCACGAAAAACCTGGGCCGGCAGGTGGTCGTCGAGAACCGGCCCGGCGCGGGCGGCAACATCGGCACTGCATCCGTCGTCAAGGCAGCCGCCGATGGTTATACGCTGCTTGAGACCACCAACAGCTATAACATCAATGCGTTCATTTACAAGAGTCCCGGATACGACCCCACAAAGGATTTTGTTCCGGTCGTGCAGTTGACCGAAGCGCCTTCCGTTGTCATTACACACCCGCGCTCGCCCTACCGGTCGATACAGAATCTGGTGGCTGCGGCACGCTCGCAACCGGGGAAGCTCGTTTACGGCAGCGCCGGCAACGGCTCGCCGACCAACATTGCGATGGAGATGTTCAAAGCGGCCGCCAACATCGATGTGACTCACGTCCCGTACAAGAGCGCAGCCCAGGCATACCAGGACGTCATGGCCGGCCAGACGCCTCTGGCGATGGCGGCACTTCCCGCGGTAATCACGCACATCCAGTCAGGACTGCTGGGTGCGCTCGCGATGACTTCCGTCAAGCGCTGGCCGACGCTGCCCGAGGTGCCGAGCATCGCCGAGTCGGGATACCCCGGATACAGTCACATGACATGGATCGGCATTTTCGTGCCTGCGGCCACGCCCGCGCCGATCGTTGCGCGGTTAAATCGAGAGATCACGACGGCGCTGGCCAACCCCGACGTTCGCAAGCGCATCGCAGCCGCGGGCGCCACGCCGGTGGGCGGAAGTCCGGCGGAATTCGAGACGATGTTGAAAGCCGAGTACGAAGCCACCGGAAAGCTCGTGTCGCAAATCGGGCTGAAGGTGGACTGACGCTTTTACACTTTCCACCCGATCCACTCGCACAAACCGCGCCCCATGATCCACTCCTTGTCCCCGGCCGTGAGCCACGGAATTTCTTCGGTAAACATGGTGACCGCCTGACGGTACGAGCATGGCATCCGCGCAATATCGCTGCCCCAGAACATCCGCTTCGGGCCGAACGCATCGTAGACGCGGCGCAGGTAGGGATGAAGGCGGCGGTACGGATAGCTGTCCCTGGTATACGCAGGCAGCGCGCTTGCGTTCACGCTGACGTTGGGACGCTTGGCGACAGCCAGCAGTTTATCGAGATCGCGGAATGCCGCGTCATCGTACTCGTCGCTGGTGAGCGCGAGATGACGCAGTGCAAGCTTGAGTCCCGGATGACGCTCGGCAACGCGGTCGATCCGGGACACCAGCGAATGCGGCACCAGCACCATGACAGTCAACCCGGCTGCTTCAGCTTCTTCCCATAGCCAGTCCACGCACCCTTCCTCGAGCACCGAGATCTGTTGCGGCCGGATGAAGCTGCAACACAATCCCTGCATGCCGGATTGCCGGCACCAGTTCACGAACACGCCGCGCCCGCTGGGCTCCTCGGTATCGAGCCGGCCCATTGCCGCAAAGCGGTCCGGTTGCAACCGGGCGGCCTCCAGCACGACATCGTGGCGCTCGGCCTCCCAATACGGCGGCACGAGCACGGCGCGGCGCACCCCCGCAGCGTCCATTTCCCGCAGCAGTTCGTCGGCTCCGAACAGCGCCTCTCTATGTGGTTTCTGCCCCGACCGCCACGGACGCTCCGGCGTGTTGGGGCCCCAAATGTGAACCTGAGCATCGACGATAATCATGGTGTGTGAGATCCGCGCTGCCGGTCAAATCCGCTCGGCGATCGCGATCGCTTTTTTGACCCGAATAAAGTTGCTCCGCGCGCCCTGCGCCTCTCCCCGCAACGATATGGATCTGGGTGAACCTCTCTCCGATGAGGGAGGCTGCATGGGTTCCAGAATGGATCGCCCCGACGACCGGTATCTTCGAGACGACACGGGCGGGGCCAGCGCTTATTTCGTCTAAGCGAACTCCTCCCTGATATCAAGCCTCTGAAGGGTCTCGGGAAGCGGCAGACCGGTCTCAACATCCCAGCCCATCTGGCAGTAGTATTCGTCGACCATCGCGGGCAGGTAAGGCGCTATGGTCTTGCCCTTGGAAGGACCGGCAGGTGCAGGCTCCAGGTAACGATAGGAAACATCAAATTCATCGGACTTGTTGAATCCTCGCCGCGCGTAGACGAGGCGCATCAGGTTTGTAACTCGCTCACCGCACAGCAGCCCCTCATGCGGAGTGAAGTCATCCCAGCCTACCGCTTGCGCCAGAGCCCGGCTGCTCAGACGCATACTGTCCTTCACGCCGGCTGCAACAAACATGCAGACGCCCAAGCTGTCCCAAAAGAGCTTGGCAAATTGAGTCTGGCGGACGGGGTCTACCTTCCTGAGTGCCTCCTCTTGCGTGTCAACAACACCAGGCATCACGTTGGAATAGCCCAGCTGAGGCTCGAGCACCCAGTCCACTCCCCGCCCTTGGTGACTGGGGCCGGTGCCAGCCACCACGAAGCCGAATATGGCGCCCCAAGAGGGGCGCCAATCGTGGATGTTGATTCCTCCCCCCTTGACATGCAGGGTGATGCGACTGAACTCGTCCACCAGCCCCTTCTCCCGACCCAGCAACGCAGGCGCCTCCTTGAGACCTGTGGCGAGCTTGCCGCCAAAGCCTTCATGCTTGATCATCTTGTCGATGAGATCCATGGCGGCCTGCCAGTTGCCCCAGGTTAGCTCCAGTCCGCCGGTGTCATCCTT
>JACPTJ010000088.1 GCA_016192835.1 Betaproteobacteria bacterium | reverse complement strand
GCCGGTGCCGTCGATGCCCTGCCACTTCGGCCCCAGCGCCTTGTTGACGGAGCGCGCATAAACTTCAGCCGGCGTCTTGGTTTCCATCAGCCACATGACAATATCGAGCGCATGGGTGCCCGAAATCACCATGGGGGAAATCTCCGACGGATTGTCGGAGCGTTGGTAGTTGTCGATTGCGACCAGCCGGTTCATGAAGGCACGCGAGGTGACCATCGTGACTTCGCCGAGCGCCCCGGTGCGGACCTTTTCCTTGGCGACGAGCCAACGGCGGCGGAAGCGCTGGGTATAGCCGATTACCGCATCGACCTTGGACTTCTCGATCGCGTCCATCACCATCTGCGACTCGGCGAGGTCCGTGGCGAGCGGCTTTTCGATCATCATCGGCAGTCCGCGCGCGACGCCGGCGAGCACCGGATCGACGTGCAAATGTTCGTCGGTGGAAATCACCGCAGCGTTCACTTCCGGGCGCTGCAGCAGCTCGCGAAAGTCCGCCGTGACGAACTCGGCGCCGATCTTGCCGGCAACGAGCTTGGCGCGCTCGGGATTTGTTTCCGCGATGCCGATCCATTCAACTTCGGGATGACGCGCGGCAAGCTCCCCCCGGATCAGGCCGACGCGTCCCGCGCCGACGATCGCGAGGCCGATTTTTTTTGGTTGCTTTCTCATCTGGCGTTCCCCGCAAGTGCGCTGAGCCGCGATTCCGGCAGCGGCAGGCTGACCGGTTCGTGGCGTTCGGCCGAAAGATCGGCGGCGATGTAAACCTCCATGACCTGGCGCGCCTGCTCGGGGGTGACGAGCACCGGGCGGTCGCACGCCACGGCCTCGATGAAATGGATGGTTTCGCTCGCCATCGGGCCGGCAAAGGTGTGTTCGACGCGCTCGCCGGGCATGGTCGACATCGGATGCACGATGCCTTTCTGCATGGTGCTGAGCAGCGTGTCGCGATGGGTATCGTCAATAATCAGCACGCCTTCGGTGCCCACGAACTCGATCCACGTCATCGAAAAATTCGGATACGCCGGCGGCAGGCTCCAGCCCGCGCCGATAACGAAGGACAATCCGCTGTCCATGGTCACCGTGATGTACTGCGTGTCCGGAACGTCGGCGCCGCTTGCCGCTTTCATCGCGCCGTAATTGACCTGCGAGTACACGCGCACCGGCTTGGCCGGCTCGAGGCACCAGAGCACGAAGTCAAGATCGTGGGTCGCTTCCATCGCTGCCGGCGACAGTTTGGTCCTGCCGATGATTTTCTTGCCGAGGCCGCGCCCGATATGGCGGCTGACCAGCGCGCTCACCGGCGTGCCGAGCGTCCCGTCGGTTGCGCATTTCTTGACGTAGGCGAACTTCGGGTTGAAGCGCTGCGAGTAGCCGATCGTGAACTTGAGCCGTTGCTTGCGCGCCATCGCAATCAATTCGTCGGCTTCGTGCAGTTCGAGTGCGATCGGCTTTTCGAGAAACACGTGTTTGCCGCCGCGCAGCGAGTCGCGCGCCATCGGGTAATGCAGGTGCTCGGGCGTGGCCGAAATCATCACGGCGTCGATCGTATCGTTACCGATGATTTCGCGGTAATCGGCAGTCGCGGTTTGCGCCCCGGTCAACTTGGCGACCTCGGCGAGCCGCTCCGGGCGTGTTTCGGCCAGGTGCAGGCTTTTGACTAACGGACTGGCGGCACAGGTTTCGGCGCGTATGCCACCGCACCAGCCGGTGCCGATGACGCCGACGTTGATCTGCTTCACGGAATTCCTTTCTATGCGATGCGGGTCTGATGAACTGCGCGATATTATAGCGCACGCCGAAGTTGCGGTTCGGCAGCCGGTGCTGAATACGCTGTAAGTTTCCGCAGCCGCCGATTCACGAGGTAAAATCACTTTTTCTCAACTACATCGTGGGTTCCAAATTGACAAATCCATCCCAGTCGCCGGCCAATCCGTCCAAATCCCAGATTCTGAATTTCAAACTGCTGGCGCAGCACGAACTCGATGGTTTCGGCGGCGTCGGGGAAGGCATCAACATGCAGCTTGCGCCGGATGGCCGGCGTATTCTGTGGCTCGCGCACGAGTCCGCGCCCAAGAATTTCACCGCCGTCGACGTCAGCGATCCGCGCAAACCCACGGTTGTGACGCAGACCGAACTGCCGCACAAGGACGTCCGGTCAAATTCGCTTGACGTGGTCGGCAATACCATGGTGGTTGCCTATCAAACGAAAAAAAACGGCATGCAGCCGGCGGGTATCGATCTCTTCGACATTTCGGTGCCGGAAAAGCCCACGCTGATTTCGCACTTCGACCGCTCAGGTCCGCATTCACGCGGCGTGCACGCGGTGTGGTTCGTCGATGGCGCCTACGTGCATATGGCTTCAGGCGCCGCCGATTTTCAGCCGCGCGATCCCCGCGATGACCAGTGTTACATGATCGTGGACGTGCGCAATCCGTCCAAACCGGTCGAAGCGGGCCGCTGGTGGGCGCCCGGAACGCGCGAAGGCGACGCCGAGCCTACGCCGCGCCGCACGGAGGGGGGCTGTGAGATCGGCAGGTCGGGTTTCCGCGCGCACAATACCAACGTTTTTCCGGAACGGCCTGACCGCGCTTACGTCGGGTATCTAGATTACGGTGCGGTGATCCTTGATATCAGCGACAAAGGGCGTCCGAAGATGGTCTCGCGCTGGGGTAACTGCCCGCCGAACTCGGGATTCAACCACACCGCGCTGCCGCTGTTCAGCCGCGACCTGATGCTGGTCAGCGACGAGTCCACCAAAGACAACGCGGCGGACTGGCCGAAGCTGGTATGGGTGCTCGATATCAAGGTCGAGACGCATCCGCTGTCGATCAGCACGCTGCCGCTGCCGTCGAAGGACGCGTTCGCCAAGCGCGGCGGGCGTTTCGGCGCGCATAACCTGCACGAGAACCTGCCGATACCGGCGTCGTGGCGCTCCGATACCATCGTTTTCGGCACGTTTTTCAATGGCGGCCTGCGCGCCTACGATTTGAGCAATCCGTATCAGCCTCAGGAAATCGCGTATTTCGTCCCGGGCGCGCCCAAGATGTCGCGGGCGGGCGCGATCCAGCTCAACGACATTTTTGTCGATGACCGGGGCATCGTCTATACCGTCGATCGCTTCGCCGGGGGTCTGTACACTCTGGAAATGCAGTTCTAGAGCGCATGCTACCAGTCAACTCCGGACGCGATCCGCTGCGCAGCCGCATACCGGTGACGGTGATCACCGGTTTCCTGGGCAGCGGCAAAACCACCCTGCTCAACGCGTTGCTGGCGCGGCCTGAGGCCGCCAACACTGCGGTGATCATCAACGAGTACGGCGAGGTCGGGGTCGATCACGACCTCGTCCAAGGCATCACCGAATCGGTGACCTTGCTCGACAACGGCTGTGTGTGCTGCGTGTTGCGGGGCGATCTGGAACAGGCGCTGCGCGACCTGTTCCTCGCGCGGCGCGCGGGTGAAATCTCGAGCTTTGATCGCGTGATACTGGAAACCACCGGCCTGGCGGACCCTGCGCCGGTCATGCAAACGCTGAGCACCGATCCGCCGCTGGTTGAGCATTACCGGCTGGATGGCGTGATTACGCTGGTTGACGGCGTTCAGGGCAGCGCCCAGCTGGCAGGCATGCCGGAAGCGGTGAAGCAGGCCGCGGTTGCCGATCGAATCGTGATCACCAAGTCCGACCTCGCGGATCAACAGGCAGTCGATGCGCTGACACTGGACCTTCGACAGATCAACCCAACGGCGCGCCTGCAGTCCGCAGTGGCCGGCGCGGTCGAGCCGGACTTCGTGCTCGCAGTAGGGTTGGACCGGGTACGCGTGCAGCCTGAAGCGGTCGATCGCTGGCTGGGTCCGGCGCAGGAAGCACACGGCGGTCATCACCATACCCACAACATTTCGACATTTACCCTGTGGTTCGACCGTCCGTTCGAGCGCGCGGTATTCGAGCGCTGCATCGAGGTGCTGACATCCCTGCGCGGAGCCGACCTGCTGCGCGTCAAGGGGCTGGTCAACGTTACGGATGAGCCGGGTCCAGTCGTGATTCAGGGTGTCCAGCATTTATTTCATCCGCCGGTGACGCTCGCGGCGTGGCCCGGAAACGACCAGCGCACGCGCCTGGTATTCATCACGCGAGGAATCAAGCACGAGACGGTTGCCGGCCTGTTTGCTGCGGTGATGGCGGTCGGAACGAGTTAAGCCGGCGCTCGAGGGCGCGGCGCCATAGGTGCAGGTAGGCGTAGGGCGCAGATTTATCGCGCCTTCGGACGTGGTTACGTCTGTTGTTCGGCGCGCTAAAGCGGCGCCCTACGTTCACGCCCTACAAGCGCGCCCAGCCGAAGCACCGCGGTTTCGGGCTGCCCCCATTCTCAGCTTTTCATTTCCATCTATTTTATGTGTGTAATTACAACAGTTATACTGTCCAATAGACCGTTGCTATCCGCATAAGGCTTGACTTTGTTTATACACGTGTCTAATCTGTGCTTAGACAGTATAAAGATAGCTATACAACTGTATAATTATTAAGGCAAATTTTGTGATTTCAAGCAAAGATATTCTAGCTCAAACAAGTATTTCAAGGGCTACTTTGAATAACTACATTAAGCTTGGTATACTGTCCAAACCGTTAGTTAGACAGACGACTGCGGGAGAGGGGGATGCCAAGATGCTAGGTTATTTCCCCGATTCGGCGCTGGAAAAAATCGAACTAGTACGTCGCATGAAAGCGGAAGGACTGACGATGGCTGAGATTGTTGCGCGTATCGGAATGAAACACGGACAGCTGTCAGAAGAGGGGGTCGAGCAAACGCTTCGGCAATTCAAATCGACCGCGGGATCATTTACAACAGAAGCACCCTCACTGCGGCTGACGCTTGATGACCTGCCGCATCCGGCTTACATGGTCAATTACCTTTTTGAATTGACTTGGTACAACGAGGCCGCGCGCAAAGATGTTCTGGGATTTGAAAAGCCGCCCCCGGGAAGCGAATCCCGGAATGTCTTCCTGATGCTGCTCGATCCAGCGACCGGCCGGTCTGCCACGTCCCGCAATCAGCTGCTGCGGCTGCATCTTTCGTTCGCAAAGTCCCGCCTGTCCAAGGCAGGCCTGCACGAAACCCTGAAGAGCCTGAGCGGGCAACAGGCAGCGTTGATCGATGAACTGTATGAGCAGTCCGATACCGTGACGGGTCCGACGGTTGCCGAGGTTCCTTATGTACTGCATCGCAACGCCGGCGGTACCGAGTCATGGCTGGTGTACGGCATCTACTTCAGGGAGGGGCTACTGCTGGTGCACGTTCCGGCCGGGGAAGCCGATCCGGGCCTGCTGGAATTCCTCTCACGTCGCGATATCGTCATCCGCCACCTGCTGCGCAAACGGCTGCCCGTACTGACCCCGCTGGCGGTATTGCTTGCGGACCTGCAGGGTTCCGTGAAGATCTGCTCCGAGCTTCCGCCGGAAGAGTATTTCGAGCTGATCAATGAAATCTGGTCGGCGATGGCGCCGGTATTCAGAAAATACTACGGCACCTACGGCAAGCACGTCGGAGACGGGATGGTCTATTACTTCTTTCCGCAGCCGGACAGCAACTACATCTTCAACGCGCTGGCCTGCGCGCAGGAGTTGAAGCTGGAGATGAGGAAAATCAGCAAAGGCTGGCAGCTGCGCAAGAACTGGCTCAATGAGCTCTATCTGAATACGGGGCTGCACGAAGGGCAGGAGTGGCTTGGAACTTTTCAGTCCGCCACCAGCGTTGAGATCGCGGTCCTGGGCGACACGATAAATCATGCCGCCAGGCTGAGCGACTTCGCCCGTTACGGCGCGATCTGGGCGACCAAGAACCTCGTCAGCAAGCTCTCCGCGGAGGAGCGCTCCCGCATCGAATACGGTATCACCCGGCGTGGCGAAGGCAACCAGGAGCATTTCGTGCCCTCGTCCTACTCCCAGCTCGGAACGCTCATTGACCTGAGTTCCGAGCGCTATGAAAAGCTGCGTGACATCACCACGCTGCCGATTACCGAGATCCGTTCGGTAAAGTTCGGCGCGTTACCTGCGTCGCAGGCATAGGCGGCGCGCAATGAATGTACGCCGCAACTCCGCGCGCAGACCGGTTGAGCAGATGCAGGTGGACCTGGCGGCGATTGTCGAGTGCTCGCAGGACGCGATCATCAGCGGCGATCTCGAGGGCAGGATCACGTCCTGGAACGCCGGCGCCGAGCGTCTCTATGGCTACACTGCCGCGGAGGCGATTGGGCGGAACATTCTTCTGATCGTCCCGCCCGACCAGCGGCAAACGTCCGCCGAGAACTGGCAGCTGCTGAGGGAAGGCAAGCCGGTGCCGGGCTGCGAAACCGTCCGCGTTACTCCGGACGGGAGGCGCATCGACGCATCGGTCAGCCTGTCGCCGATCCGGGACGACACCGGCAAGCTCGTCGGCATGGCGGTAATCGCCCGCGATATCAGCGCGATCAAGAACGCCGAACGCGAGCTGCAACACAAGGCGCGGCTCGCGAACCTGCTGGAAGCGCTGGCGCGCGCGACCAACGAAGCGGCCACCCCCGAAGCAGCCCTGCAAGCCTGCCTGAAACGCATCTGCGACTACGGCCGTTGGACGCTCGGGCGCGTCGCAATCTTCGCATTGGGGCAGCCCCCCGGGACGTTGCAGCGGTCGATCTGGCACTGCCAGGACCCTGAACCGTTCACGGACTTTATCCGTCATTCGGAGCGGTTTGGTTTCGATCCTCACACCGCGCATTTCGTCGGCGCCGCGTTGCACGAACAGCGGCCGGTCTGGATCGAGGACATCGCGGTAACGTCGACCGGCGAACGGCTGCTGGCTGCGGGGAAGGCGGGCCTGCGCACTGCGTTTGCGTTTCCCGTGATCGTGAACGGCAAAGTCGCCGCCTTCCTTGAATTCTGCGCGCTCGAGGTGCGCCCGCCTGACACCGATTTCCTGGCCGCGATCGCCACCATCGGCTCGCAGCTGGCGCGGGCGATTGAACGCAAGCACGCGCTCGACCAGACGCGCGCCAACGAACACAAGCTGGACAGCATACTGGGGGCGCTGCACGAAGTGGTATGGTCGATGGATCCCCGCAGCGGACGCATACTCTACCTCAATGCCGCCGCGAGCAGGCTGGCCAAGCGCTCGGTCGACGACTTCCTGTCCGACCGCTGGCTGTGGCGCCGAATGATCCATCGCGACGATCGCGCGCCGCTGCGCGACAGCCTGCGCAAGCTGCTGCGGGTGGGCCAGCTCACCCACGAATTCAGGATCGTGCTCGCCAACGGCGCGGTGCGCGTGGTGGAGAACCGCGCGCACGTGGTACGCAATGCCGGGCGCCGGTTGCAGCGCATTGACGGCACCCTGACCGACATCACCGAGCGCAAGCATTCGCAGGAGCGCATCGAGTATCTGGCGCAGTACGACATCGTGACCGGGCTGCCCAACCGCCGGCTGTTCAACGACCGGCTGACGCTCGCGATGGCGCGCGACAAGCGCCTCGATACGATGACGGCGCTGTTGCTGCTCGATCTCGATCGCTTCAAACAGGTCAACGAGACGCTCGGCCACAGTGCCGGGGACATAGTGCTGCAGGCGGTCACGGCACGGCTGCGCGAGCGGCTGCGCGAGGTGGACACCATCGCCCGGCTCGGTGGCGACGAGTTCGTGGTGATACTCGAAAGCGTCACGGACAAGGTGCACGCGGCCCGCGTCGCCGAGGAAATCGTGGAGGCGATGGCTGAACCGTTCGTGCTCGAAGGCG
>JACPTJ010000087.1 GCA_016192835.1 Betaproteobacteria bacterium | reverse complement strand
CGCTACGGCATTCCGGAGTTCCGTCTGCCGAAAGCGATTCTCGACTGGGAAATCGGCCTGCTGAAGGCGATGGGCGTCGAGATCATCTGCAACGTCATCATCGGCAAGACGCTCACGCTCGACGAGTTGTTCAACAAGATGGGCTGCGCGGCGGTGTTCATCGGGACCGGCGCGGGGCTCCCGCAGTTCCTGGGCATCCCCGGCGAAAACCTCAACGGCGTGATGTCCGCCAACGAGTTCCTCACGCGCATCAACCTGATGCGCGGCTATGAATTTCCCGAAGCGGATACGCCCGTGAAGGTCGGCAAGCGCGTGGCCGTGATCGGCGCGGGGAATACCGCGATGGACGCGGTGCGCACGTCTCTGCGCATGGGCGCCGAGGAGGCGATGATCGTCTACCGGCGCAGCGACAAGGAGATGAGCGCGCGCGTCGAGGAATACCACCACGCCATCGAGGAGGGCGTGAAGTTCCACTGGCTTACCAATCCGCTCGAGGTCATTGACGACGGCAGTGGCTGGGTGAGCGGCCTCAAGTGCCAGCAGATGAAGCTCGGCGAGCGCGACGCTTCCGGCCGCGCGCGCCCGATTCCGGTTCCAGGGTCAGAGTTCGTGATCCCGGCGGAAAACGTGGTGCTGGCAATCGGGACGACGCCGAACCCGCTGCTGACCCGGACGACTTCCGGCCTGCTCACGAACAAGAAGGGCTGCCTGGTGGCAGACGAGAAGACCGGACTCACCTCGAAATCGCTCGTATTCGCAGGCGGCGACGCAGTCACCGGCGCGGCAACGGTGATCCTGGCGGCAGGCGCCGGCAAGCGCGCCGCGCAGGCCATACACGAGGCACTCGCCGAGCGCAGCTAACCCCACCAGCGTGTGTCTGGCCGGCGCGCAGGGATCATCACCGCCAATCAAACGTAGCTCTTGTAGCGCGGGTCGTACATCTGCGACTGCACGTCCGCCATCACGTCCTGCGGCCTGGACTTGCCTGCAAGCCCGCTCTTGTAGGCAGTATCGGCGACAGCGGTCGCGATGTGCGCGGAAACTTCACGGATCCGCGGTAGCGCGGGGTAAAGGCTGCCCTGCTCGAGGTCGGATTCGGTTACCAGATGCGCGAGCGTGTGCGCCGCGGTCATGAACATGTCGTCGGTGATGTGCCGCGCGCGGCTGACGATGGCGCCCAGCCCCACGCCCGGGAAAATGTAGGAGTTGTTGCCCTGGCGCGGTACGAAAGTCTTGCCGTTGAACTGCACCGGGTCAAATGGACTGCCACACGCGAACAACGCCCGCCCGTTGGTCCACCGGTACGCCTGCTCGGCATTGCATTCCGCTTGGGACGTTGGATTGGACAGCGCAAACACAATCGGCCGCTGATTGATGCGCGCCATCTCCTCCAGCACCTCTTTAGTGAAGGTGCCGCTGACAGCGGCGACGCCGATGATGGCTGTGGGCTGCAGCGTCTTGACCGCGCTGAGGAAGTCACCGATCGGTGCGTGGTCCTGCGCGTACGGGACCTTGTGCTCGGCGAGGTCGGTGCGGCTCTTGATGACCAGGCCTTTCGAGTCGACCAGCCAGCAGCGCTGGTGAGCGGCGGATTCGGTCAGCCCCTGCGCCACCATGGCCGCGGCTACCAGATCTGCGATGCCGGTGGCGGCTTCGCCAGCACCCAGGAACAGTATTTTCTGGTCGCCCAGCTTGCCGCCGGTGACGCGCAGCGCCGAGAACAGGCCCGCCAGCACGACGGATGCCGTTCCCTGGATGTCGTCGTTGAAGGTGCAGATCCGGTCACGGTACTTGTGCAGCAGGCGGAATGCGTTGTGATTGGCGAAGTCCTCGAATTGGATCACGACGCCCGGGAATACCGCGCGCGCGGCGGTGATGAACTCGTCGATCAGCTCGTCATACGCGGCGCCGGTGACGCGGCGCTGCCGCAGCCCGACGTAAAACGGGTCCTTGAGCAGCGTCTCGTTGTTGGTGCCGACGTCAATGGTGACCGGCAGGCACAGTTGCGGGCTCACGCCGGCACACGCGACATACAAGGAGAGCTTGCCGACCGGTATGCCCATGCCATTCGCGCCGAGGTCGCCCAGGCCGAGAATGCGCTCGCCGTCGGTGACGACTATGATGCCGGCCTGGTACGGCCAGTTGCACAACACTTCCGCCACGTGTCCACGATCGTTCGTGCCGATGAAAATGCCGCGCGGGCCCTGGAAAACAAGGCCGTACTTCTGACACGCCAGTCCCACCGTCGGGGTGTAGACGAGCGGCTGCATCTCGTCGATGTTGTCGCACAGGACGCGGAAGAACAACGCTTCGTTGCGGTCGTGCAGGGCGTTGAGCGCGACAAACTTGTCGAGCGGGTCGGAAATCCGGCGCAGGTTGTTGAGCACGCGCGTGACCTGCTCGTCCTGGCTGTGCACGTGCGGCGGCAGCAGCCCGCGCAGCTCCAGTGCATCGCGTTCCTTCTCGGTAAACGCGGTGCCTTTGTTGAGCGCGGGGTCGTGCAGCAGCGCAAAGCCCTTTGGCAAGTCGCGCGGCGCAAGGTTTTTGGTCTGGTCTAGCATGGCATCCTCCATCAGGTTCTGGCACTCGCCGACAGGCGTCGCGGTCACGCATGCGATCCGTGGATGCCAGTATTGTCGGCGTGCAGCAGCCGCATAAATTTGATTCAGATCAACCCGCGTGCTGTCGTACGGTTTATAGTTGCTTCCAAAGCCACCGGCGCCGGGTGCTGCCGCGGATAGTTGCCCTCGTTTCAATGCCGGACCAACAAGGGGAGCCGTTCCATCGTTACGACTTTTCCGATCATCGCTGGCGACAGGCTGGCTGAGCGTAACCGCAGGAACCGCCGGCAGGAGCGTCTCGAGCGGCAGGATTGCGAACACCGGTTGCGCCTGACACCGCCCTTCATTACTGATAAGGTGGATATTATATATGCAGACTGTCAAAGCTGACGTAGTGATCGTAGGTGCGGGGGGAGCGGGCTTGCGGGCGGCGATCGCGGTCGCGCAAGCCGACCCGAAGCTGAATGTCGCGCTGATTTCCAAGGTGTATCCGATGCGCAGCCACACCGTGGCCGCGGAAGGGGGCGCGGCCGCGGTGACCCGGGACGACGACCACCTCGACCACCATTTCAACGACACCGTGCATGGAGGCGATTGGCTGTGCGAGCAGGATGTCGTCGAGTATTTCGTCGCCCACGCCCACGAGGAAGTCGTGCAGATGGAGCACTGGGGCTGCCCGTGGAGCCGCAAGGAGGACGGACACGCGAACGTGCGCGCTTTCGGCGGCATGAAGATCGAGCGCACGTGGTTCGCCGCCGACAAGACCGGTTTCCACATGCTGCACACGCTGTTCCAGACTTCGATCAAGTATCCTTCGATCAAGCGCTTTGACGAGCATTTCTGCGTTGACCTGGTGGTCGAGGACGGTCGCGTCCAGGGAGTGGTAGTCATCGAAATCGCCACCGGCGAATTCCGGCTGATCCAGGCGAAGGCCGTGATCATCGCCACGGGCGGGGCCGGGCGCGTGTTCCGCGAAAATACCAACGGCGGCATCGTCACCGGCGACGGCATGGCGCTTGCCTACCGCCACGGCGTGCCACTGCGCGACATGGAATTCATGCAGTATCACCCGACCTGCATGCCCGGCACCGGGCTGCTGTTTACGGAAGCTTGCCGCGGCGAAGGGGGATTCCTCCTCAACAAGGACGGTTACCGCTATCTGCAGGACTACGGCCTTGGGCCGCCCGATCCCTCGCCGCGCAACAAGGCGATGGAACTGGGGCCTCGCGACCGCCTGAGCCAGGCGTTCTGGCACGAGCAGAAAAAAGGCAGGACCATCGACGGCCCGCATGGCCAGGTGGTGCATCTGGACATGCGCCACCTGGGTGAGAAAAAGCTGCACGAGCGGCTGCCGCTGATCTGCGAACTGGCGGAGGAGTTCCTCGGCATCGATCCAGTCCATGCGCCGATTCCGGTTCTGCCGGCGGTGCATTACACGATGGGCGGAATTCTGGCGTATGGCAATACGGCTTCGCCGCTGCCGGGCTTGTATTCCGTTGGAGAATGCTCGAGCGTCGGCATCCACGGGGCCAATCGGCTGGGGTCGAACTCACTGACGGAAATCATCGTGTTCGGCAAGGTGGCCGGCGTCGAGGCGGCAAAGTTCGCGAAGACGGTGGCGATCAGCAATCCAGCCGCGCTCGAGAAGCAGGCCGAGGCGGCGCGCCAGCACGCGCTCGGCGTCGTCACCAAATCCGGCGGCAGCGAGCGCCTGGCGGTGCTGCGTACCGAGATGGCGAAGAGCATGGAAAGCGGTTGCGGCATCTACCGGCTTGGCACGACGATGCAGGCCACCTGCGACAAGATCGGCGAGCTCAGGCAGCGCTACAAGAACCTGAGAATCGACGACCGGTCGAAGGCCTGGAATACCGAGTGGCTGCTTGCCATCGAGCTGGGTTATCTGCTCGACGTAGCACAGGCGATAGTCTATTCGGCACTCAACCGCAAGGAGTCGCGCGGCTCGCACCAGCGCCTGGACGGATTTGAGAATCGCGACGACGTCAATTACCTCAAGCACACGCTCGCCTACTACAGCGGTGACGGTGCACCGCGCATCGAGTACGGCGACGTGAAGATCACCAAGTCCAAGCCGGGAACGCGCGCGTACGGCGCCGCGGGCGAGAAAGCCGAACACGAAAGAGAGAGCGAGGGGGCGGACAATGGCTGACGCGGAGAAGACCATCGAGATCGAAGTCCTGCGCTACCGCCCGGAGCAGGACCGGGAACCCGTGGTGCAGACCTACCAGGTTCCGTTCACCGACGACACGTCAGTGCTGCAGGGGCTGCAGTACATCAAGGACTACCTCGATGGCACGGTGAGCTTCCGCTGGTCGTGCCGCATGGCGATCTGCGGCAGCTGCGGCATGATGATCGACGGTAAGCCGAAGCTCTCCTGCAAAACGTTCCTGCGCGAGTACTATCCCGGGAAACTTCGCGTCGAGGCGTTATCGCATTTCCCGATCGAGCGCGACCTGGTGGTCGGGATCGACGACTTCATCGGCAAGCTCGAAAGCATCAAGCCGTATATCATTCCCCGGGAAGCCCGCACGCTCGAGCAGGGCGAGTACCTGCAGACGCCCGCGCAGCGCGATCAGTACGAGCAGTTCAGCTCCTGCATCAACTGCCTGCTGTGCTACGCCGCGTGCCCGCAGTACGGACTTAATCCCGGCTTCATCGGACCGGCCGCGTTGGCGCTGCTGCACCGCTACAACGCTGACTCGCGCGATGAGGGCTGGGAGGCGCGCCGCGAAGTCGTTAACGCGGAGGACGGCGTGTGGCGTTGCATGCTGGTCGGCTATTGCTCGGAGGTGTGCCCGAAAGCTGTTGATCCGGCGCACGCGATCAACCAGAACAAGGTCAACAGCACGCTCGATTATTTCGGCGTGTTGAAATTCCTTTTGCCCAAGGGAGCGGCCAAATGAGCGCCAGAAAACCTTACGTTCGGCCGATGGCTGGCTGGTGGCGCAGGAACCCGGTCTTCATGCGCTACATGGTGCGTGAAGCGAGCGCGGTGTTTCTGGCGATCTATGCGGTTAGCCTGCTGGTGGGCGTGTTCCGGCTGTCGCAGGGCGCAGCCGCGTATGATTTTCCACGGGATTGCGCTGCTCGCGGTCGGCTACCACGCCTACACCTGGTGGAAGGTCATGCCGAAGACCCTGCCGATGCTGCATGTCGGCGGGCGACGCGTTCCCGAAATCGCGCTTTCCGCGGTTGGCTGGGCAGCATGGCTTGCAGCATCGCTGATCGTCTACGCGCTCGTGAGGGGATTGTGATGAAACGCACGAACGAACCGGTATTCTGGTCGCTGTTCGGCGCCGGCGGCGTGCTGTCAGCGCTGCTCGGGCCGATCCTGATATTGATCACCGGCATCGTCGTGCCGACGGGAACAGGGATGCCGCCGGACGCGATGGCGTATCCGCGCGTGCTCGCGTTGGCGCAGAGCTGGTGTGGCAAGGCCGCGCTGCTCGCGGTGATTTCGCTGTTCCTCTGGCATGCGGTGCACCGCATTTACCACAGCCTGCATGACCTGGGCATCCACGCCGGAGCCGGCGCCGCCGCGGTTTGTTACGGCTTCGCGCTGGTTGCCACGCTGGCAACGGCCTATCTCCTCCTCCTCATCGGTTTTTGAGCGGATTTCCCGGTCTGCGATAAGCTCCGGTTTTGCGGTGCGCCACCACAATGGCCACCACCAAGCCTGAGGGGAACGTCAATGACCGGGAAAGTCGCAATCGTAACCGGCGCCAACCGCGGCATCGGTTTCGAGATCTGCCGCCAGCTCGCGCAGCAGGGAGTGCACGTCGTGCTCACCAGCCGCGATGCGGCGAAAGGTGGGGCCGCGTTCAAAAAACTGCGCGACGCCGGGTTGCCGGTCACATTCCACCAGCTCGACGTGACCAGCGCGAGCAGCATCGCGGCGCTCGCCGCGTTTGTCACTGCTGAGTTCGGCCGCATCGACATCCTGATCAATAACGCGGGCATCATGATCGATCCGCGCGGCTCGCGCCTGCTTGATTCCAGGCTTGAAACCTACCGTGAGACGCTCGAGACCAACGTGTTCGGCCCGCTCGCGCTCACGCAGGCGCTGCTGCCGCTGATGAAGAGCCAAAATTACGGCCGTATCGTCAATATGTCGAGCACGTTCGGCCGGCTTTCCGACATGGGGACCGGCACGCCGGCCTACCGCATCTCGAAGACCGCGTTGAACGCGCTGACGTGCATCGTCGCTGCTGAGACGCGTGCTGCAAACATTCTCGTCAACTCGATGTCCCCTGGCTGGGTGAAAACCGACATGGGCGGCCCCAACGCGCCGCGCTCGGCCGCGCAGGGTGCCGATACCGCGGTGTGGCTCGCGACATTGCCTGATGGCGGACCGACGGGTGGGTTCTTCCTCGACCGTAAACCCATTCCCTGGTAAAAAAATTCCCCGCCACGCCGTCGGGAAATCGCGGAACTCAGCGCGCGTTGAACGGCGGGAACCGTCCGTTCCAACGCGCGCAGCGAAACCGGCGCGGAGCGTCCGGCTTTCGCGTTATTTGATACCGAGAATGCCCATCGCCTTGGCGAGGGTATCGACCGAATCTTGATGCTTTCCGGCTTTGTGGGACGCTTCGCCGTCGGCGCGGTATTTCTTGATTTCAGACATCTGGGCTGCGCTCAGTTTCGGATTCTTCGCCAATGCTTCGTCGATCGCTTTCATGTCTTTCGGGCAATGAAATGCGAATGCGCCGGTGCTGGCGAGCGCGAGGCTCAGTGCGACTGCAATGCTGGCTAATTTCATCGGTTTCTCCTTTGATGGTTGTCGTTGGCGGTATTTGCCGCGGGGGAAGTATAGGCGGTGCCACCATGCGCAGCAATCATTGCCGGAAACATGGCGGCCGGCGGGTGCGGGAGGGTAAAATCGGTTCCCACCGGACCCATCGACCATGACTTCCCCTGCATCGAAGCGAACAGCGTCCGACGGCGGATTATTCCGCCTGTCGCGCGAATGGATTGCCGCCCAGCTCGCGCAGCCGGCGCCGCCGCAGCCTGACGCCAGGCATATCGCCGCGCTGCCGGCCGGCGCGCGCGTCACGCACGCCGCGGTGCTGGTGCCGTTGATCCATCGCGGCGATGAGGTCAATGTGCTGCTGACGCAACGCACCGCGCATCTGTACGACCATCCGAGCCAGATCAGCTTTCCGGGCGGCCGCGTCGAAACATCCGACCGCGACCGCGCCGAAACCGCGCTGCGCGAAGCGGAGGAGGAAATCGGGCTGGCGCGCAGCCGCATCGACATCATCGGGAATCTTCCCGATTACGAAATCCCGTCGGGTTTCCGGATTTCGCCGGTCGTGGGCTGGATCGAGCCGCCGTGCGAGCTCAGTCTCGATCCGGTCGAGGTTGCGGAGGCCTTCGAAGTGCCGCTCCCGTTTTTCCTCGATCCCGCCCATCATCAGCGCCGCGCCTATCATTTCGAAGGCCGCGACCGCGATTACATCGCAATTCCGTACCACGGCCGTTATATCTGGGGCGCGACCGCGGGCATGCT
>JACPTJ010000086.1 GCA_016192835.1 Betaproteobacteria bacterium | reverse complement strand
GAGGCTGTTCCAGAACGATTCCCGCATCAGCGAGAGTTGAAAGAACGAGCTGAAATGCGACAGCGTGAAGCCGCCGTCCGGATCGGCGAAGGCGACGTAAATCACCGTGCCGACCGGCACAACGAGGAAAACGAACAGAAAGGCGGCGATCAGCAGCGCGACCGCGGCCTGGGGAAGGGTGAATGCGGTTCGCTTCACGCCGCCCGCGTCACGGCCTTGCGGATATGGCGCACGCCGAGCGCGACCAGCACCGCGACGATCGGGATGGACAGGCCCATCGCCAGATCCGGGTCAACGTGCAGACCGAGGCTCTTCGCGGCCTTGGCGAGGTAGCCGATGAGCCCCACTGCGTAATAGGTGATCGCCGCGACCGACAGGCCCTCGACGGTTTGCTGCAGCCGCAGTTGGAGCTTGGCGCGCCGGTTCATCTGTGCCAGCAGCTGCAGGTTCTGTTGCTCGCGCTCAATGTCCACGCGGGTGCGCAACAGGTCGCTGGAGCGCGCGATGCGCGCGGAAAGCTCGTCCTGGCGCTTGGCCACCGACTCGCAGGTGTTCATCGCGGGCGTGAGCCGCCGCTCCATGAACTGGCCGATGGTCTGCAATCCGGGAATGCGCTCCTCGCGCAATTCGCGGATACGATTGCGGGTGAGTTCGTAATAGGCGTGCGCCGCACCGAAGCGGTACTTGCTCGCCGACACCGAGCTTTCCACCGCCGCGGCAAGTCGCGTGAGCTCGTTGAGAAGCTGCGGCTCGTCCTCTGCGCCGGCGCCTGCCATGCGCTCCGTGAGCGCTGACAGGTCCCGCTCGGCGGCGGTGATCTCGCCGCCGACGCGGCGCGCGACCGGGAGTGCGAGCAGAGCCATCATGCGGTAGGTCTCGATCTCGATCAGCCGCTGCACCACGCGCCCCGTCTGGTAGCGGCCGAGGCCGCGGTCGAGCAGCAGGAAGCGGCTCATGCGGTCGGCATGGACGCGGAAATCGGTAAACACCGAAGCCGCACCCGAGGCGATCGCCGAACCGACGATGGGATTATCCGCGAAGCGGTGGGCAATTTCCCACACTGCGGGAAGCTGCTCGGGCGCTTTGGCGACGGCGACCTGGGTGGCGACGATGGTTTCCCCGGGCAGCGTCGCGAGCCAGTCTGCGGGCACCGCGTCGAGCGCGTTCGCCGCGAACGGGGCGCCGAATTCGCCATGCTGGAAGAAGGTGTAGCTCGTGAACTCGGTGTGGCGCTCCCACTTCAGGCGAAACGTCCCGAGGTCGGCGGCCACGTGGGACGCATCGAGCGGCGGCGGCGGCCGGTCCATGCGTTTGAACAGGCGGGCGAGCGCGTCGGCCGCACCCGCGCCGCCGTCCGCGGCAAGCAGCGCGACGAACGAGATTCGCTCCGGGGCCTCGACCTGCGCGTAGGGCCGCGCATGAACTTCGTCGTTGAGGACGAGCCTTTGTGCGTGGTCGGCGGGGATGGGCATGCCGCGTGATGGCGGCCTATTTCGCCATCGCCGCGGCCTGGTTGGCAAGCGCGGCGGCCCGGATGTAATTCTCCCGGGCTTTGCGGCTCCAGTATTCCTCGAGCGAAGTGACTTCCTTGGCGCGCAGCGCATCACGCTTGGTGGCGCTGTAGAGCGCGAGGAAATCCTTTTCTTTCGCTTTCTGTTCCGATACCAGCGGGGTGAACGCGAGTTCGCGGGCTTCATCCAGCAGTTTCTGCGCCGCCGCATTCTTCTTGACGGCGAGTTTTCCCGCGGCGTCGTGGATCGCCCTGGCCGCCGCCGTCAGCTCCTTGTGCCGGAACGTAATGGTGTGGTCGTAGAGGCTGTTCACGAGGTAGTAGCGCGATTTGGACATGTCGGAATCGAAGTTGACCTTGGGCTTGATCTTGCCGCTGAAGGGGTTGGGATAGCCTTGGGGCGTCTTGGCGTAGACCGCGGGCAACACCGGCAGGCGGCTGATCTTGGGATCGAGCAGCAGCAGCTGGCCTTCCAGCGAAAGCGCGAAGCTGATGAATTTCTTGCCCAGCTCGGCATTCCTGGCGTTGGCGATCAGTCCGATATTGGCCGGCACGATCGCGGTCACCGAGGGATAGACGAACTCCACCGGGAAACCCGATGCCTTCGCCGACAGGCCGAAAAAGTCGATCACGATGCCGAGACCGTACTGGCCGTTGTTGACGCCGTCCGGCACGCTGAAGCTGCGCTCGGTGATGGCGGCGCAGTTGCCGCTGATGGCGAGAATCTGGTTCCAGCCTTTGGTCCAGCCTTCTCCCTGCAGGATGGTTTCGATGGTGAGGTGGGTCGTGCCGGAGCGTGAAGGCGAGGAGATCGATACGTGATTGAAATAGACCGGCTTCACGAGATCGGCCCACTCCCTGGGTTCCGGCAGCTTGTTGGCTTTCATGTAGCGCGTGTTCCACATGATGCCGTAGCCCGCGAGCGCCTGACCGTAATAATAGCCTTGCGGATCGTTGATGGGATAGCTGCCGATCTTGGCGGGAACCTCCTTGTTGGCGCCGTCGAATTTCTGCAGCAGCTTCTCGGAGGAGAGCACTTCAAACGCGTCGGGAGCGGACGCCCAGAAAATATCGGGCTTGTTGCTCGCCGGCGCCTCGCGCACATAGGCGATGGCAGCCGAGGTGCCGCGGCTGAGGATTTCAACCGTGACTCCGGGATTTTTTGCCTCGAAGGCCTTCTTATAGACCGCAGTCAGGTCCTTGGGGAACGAGGTGACGATGGAAAGCGTCTGCTGCGCCAGCGCAGGCGCGGTAAACCCGGTTGCGAGCGCCACGCACGCAAGCCGCAGGATGTTGAGGATCGAATTGCCGCGCATAATGGTTCTCCCGTGTAAGGTCTAAATTGTATCCTACAACGTCCGGGGCGCAACCGGGTCTTGATATTGGGAATACGGCCCCCAGATTCGAATGACTTTTGACAGGGGAGATTCGGCAATGGAAACCACGACCGGCAAGGAGACGCTCGGATTTCAGGCTGAGGTCAAGCAACTGCTCGACCTCATGATCCACTCGCTGTACAGCAACAAGGAGATCTTCCTGCGCGAGCTGATTTCGAACGCCTCCGACGCCTGCGACAAGCTGCGCTTCGAGGCGCTGACCGCGAAAGATCTGTTTGAAAACGACCCCGAGCTGAAGCTCCACGTCGGTTTCGACCGGCAGGCGCGCACCATCACGGTCGCGGACAACGGCATCGGCATGTCGCGCGACGAGGTGATTGCGAACATCGGCACCATCGCCAAATCCGGCACGCGGGAGTTTTTTCAGGCTTTGAGCGGCGACCAGGCGAAAGACGCGCATCTGATCGGCCAGTTCGGCGTGGGCTTTTATTCGTCGTTTATCGCGGCCGACCGGGTCACGCTCGTCACGCGCCGCGCCGGACTCGGTGCCGGGCACGGCGTGCGCTGGGAGTCGACCGGCAGCGGCGATTACACGATCGAACCGGTGAGCAAGGCGGGCCGCGGCACCGAGGTGACCTTGCATCTGCGCGAAGGCGAGGACGAACTTTTGTCCGGCAGCCGGCTGCGCACCATCATCCGCAAATACTCCGATCACATCGTGCTGCCGATCGTGATGAAGAAAGAGGAATGGCAGAAAGAAGAAAAGCGGGACAAGTCCGATAACACCTCAATCAGCAACGAAGACGAGACCGTCAATCAGGCGAGCGCGATGTGGGCGCGGCCCAAATCCGAGATCACGCAGGAGCAGTACGATGAGTTCTACAAGCACGTCGCGCATGATTTCGAGGCGCCGCTCGCCCACGCCCACGCGAAGGTCGAGGGCAACAAGGAATACACGCAGTTGCTCTACCTCCCGGCGCACGCGCCGTTCGACCTGTGGGACCGCGAGCACCGCCGCGGCATCAAGCTTTACGTGCGGCGCGTGTTCATCATGGATGACGCCGAACAGCTGATGCCGAACTACCTGCGGTTCGTGCGCGGCGTGATCGACTCCAACGATCTGCCGCTCAACGTCTCACGCGAGATCCTGCAGGAGTCAAAGGACATCGAGGCGATCCGTGCCGGCTCGGTGCGGCGCGTGCTCGGCATGATCGAGGACCTGGCCGCCAACGACAAGGAGAAGTTCGCGACCTTCTGGAAAGAGTTCGGCCGCGCGTTCAAGGAAGGCGTCGGCGAGGATCACGCCAACCGCGAGCGCATCGCGAAACTGCTGCGTTTCGCCTCCACGCACACCGATACCGAAGCGCAGGACGTGGCGCTCGCCGACTACGTCGGACGCATGAAGATCGGGCAGGGCAAGATCTATTACGTCAGCGCCGACACCTTTGCCGCGGCGAAGAACAGCCCGCACCTCGAGGTATTCCGCAAGAAGGGCATCGAGGTCCTGCTGCTCGCCGAGCGCGTCGACGAATGGGTGGCGAGCCACCTGCACGAATTCGACGGCAAGCCGCTGCAATCGGTCGCCAAGGGCGAGCTCGATCTCGGCAAGCTCGAGGACGAGGCCGAAAAGAAGGAACAGGAGAAGGAATCCGGCGAGTTCAAGGAACTCGTCGACAAAATCAAGCAGGCGCTCGGCGAGCGGGTGAAGGATGTGCGCGTGACGCTGCGGCTCACCGATTCACCGGCCTGCCTGGTCGCCGATCAGCACGACCTCGGCGCCAATCTCGAGCGGCTGCTGAAAGCGGCGGGACAGAAGGTGCCGGTGTCGAAACCGCTCATGGAAATCAACACGCACCATCCGCTGCTGCAGCGCCTCAAGTACGAAGCGGATACGCAGCGCTTCAACGACTGGAGCCACGTGCTGTTCGACCAGGCGCTGCTGTCCGAAGGCGGGCAGCTCGAGGATCCGGCCGGCTTCGTCAAGCGGCTGAACCAACTGATGCTGGTGCTCGACCAGAAAACTTAGAGCGCGTGTAGCGCAGGCGAGGTGTAGGGTGCGCTTGCGCACCGATTGCCGGCTGGTGCGCAAGCGCACCCTACCTCGAAATTGAAAACCCCGTTCGCACTGAGCCCTTAAAGCCCGGTCAAAGGGCTCAAAACGAACGGTTTGCGGAAGGATCGTATAACCAGCACCGCACGCAGTGCCCGGGCGCCGTTTGCTGCACCGGTGGTTCCCTGACGGCGCATACCGCAAGTGCTCGCGGACAGCGCGGCTGAAAGGCGCAGCCCTGCGGCAGGTCGACCGGATTCGGCACGATGCCGGCGATCGCCGGCAGTTTTTTCTTGCGGGGCACGCCGCGGGTGGTGCGCAACCGCGGGATGGAAGCGAGCAGGCCGACGGTGTAGGGGTGCAAAGGATTGGTGAAAACGCGCTCGACGGTCGATTCCTCGACGATCCGGCCGGCGTACATGACTGCGACCCGCTCGGAGGTTTCCGCGATCAGCCCCATGTCGTGCGAGATGAGCACGATGGCGGTCCCGTATTCGTGTTGCAGCGCGAGCATGAGATCGATGATCTGCGCCTGGATGGTGACGTCGAGAGCTGTCGTCGGCTCGTCCGCGAGCAGAACCTGCGGGTTGCACGCGAGCGCCATCGCGATCATGACGCGCTGGCGCGTGCCGCCGGATAGCTGATGCGGATATTCGTTGATGCGCCGCGCGGGCAGGGGAATGCCGACCTTATCGAGCATTCCGATTGCATGGTCGAGGGCTTCGCGCTGCCGCATGCGGCGGTGCAGTTTCAGCGCTTCGGCGATCTGGAACCCGATCGTGAACACCGGATTCAGGCACGTCATCGGTTCCTGGAAAATCATCGCGATCTTGTTGCCGCGGATCTTGCGCATCTGCTCCGGCGACAGGGCGCCCAGGTCCTCGCCCTCGAAAAAAATCCCCCCTCCCGATATGGTGCCCGAGGGGCGCGGTATCAGGCCGAGTATGGCAAGCGCGGTCACCGATTTGCCCGAACCGGATTCACCGACGATACCGAGGGTTTCGCCGCGGCCCAGATGGAAGCTCACCCCGCGCACGGCGTGCAGCGGTCCCGCGGGCGTGTCGAACCGAACGTCGAGGTCGCGGACGGTGAGGAGACTCGACTCGGTGACGGGTTGGTCCATGGGTATGCGTCTGATATAATACGCGACCTTAAGCGCCCGTAGCTCAGTTGGATAGAGTACCTGGCTACGAACCAGGGGGTCGTGGGTTCGAATCCTGCCGGGCGCGCCAAGAATCAACGACTTAGGCTACCTTCGGGTGGCCTAATTTTTTTCCTGCAACGCTTTGCAACGCTTTTGCCGAAGCATTTGGCTTCGCAACGGCCGTAACGTTTGGTGCCCGCAACGTTGTGAGTACCGGTGTCGAACGCGATGCGTCGATCCGGCTCACCCCCTCGATCAATTCCCCAATTTCCGCAGCACTGTAGTACGTCGTGATGCTACCGTTCTTGTGGCCCAGGAGCACCTGCCGCGTTTCGAACGGTACCCGCGCGGCCCGCAGCCTTCGACCGAACGTGTGCTTCAGGTCGTGGATGCGCAGATGCTCGAAACCCCAAAAGGCCTCCTTGCCGAAACGCTCTTTGTACTTCTTGGCGGCTCGCTTACGTCCGTTCTGCCACGCGGTGTTATTCATACAGTCGAGCTTCTTACCGCGAACCGAGTCGTCGGTAGATGACCTTGCCGAGGACTTCCTTCTTGATGATCCTGCCGCCGTACTGGTCTGTGGTGATAGCCTCGGGGCGTGGCGGGGGTCGTAAAACACCCGAAACCAAAGGGCATAGGGATTCCGACCGCGGGTTCGTTGTAGTGGATCGCGAACACGTAAGGGCGAGCAGTAGAATCGGCCACACGGATAGTGAAAAGGGGCGTTTGAAGTTCCTATTCCCCGCCCCGACAAAGGAATTTCGCGCTGGTAAAACGCCGGAGAGCCGCAAGGAGATTGGCTTTCAGAGCAAGCTGCGGATATAAACTATGGGCTGTCTGCTGTTGTCGTGAAGCGTTCTGGCCACGCAAAAGTTACACTGACCCTATTTATTTTGTACTATTTATTTTGTATTTTCCTGTTTCTACGCGCCAAGCGTAACCGGATTCATGCCACCGGTGGTATCGGGTACAATCGCGGGTAATTCCCTCGCTCGTTGTTGAACCCGCCGGTTGTTTTGGCCGTGGCCGTTTTGTCAGTCATCAGGAGTGCACGTTGAAGGTCGTCACAAAGTTTCCGCACGAGTACACCGAAACCGAAGACTGCTGGATCCCGATGCCGGACGGCATCAAGCTCGCCGCCAAACTGTGGCTGCCCGACATCGCAAAAACGCAGCGCGTGCCGGCGATTATCGAAGTGCTGCCGTATCGCAAGCGCGACATCTACGCCCCGCGCGACGCGATGCACCATCGCTATTTCGCCGGCCACGGCTACGCCTGCATGCGAGTGGATATTCGCGGCTCGGGCGATTCCGACGGGCACCAAGGCGTGTTCGCGATGCGCCAAGAGCAGGACGACACGTTGGAAGTGCTCAAGTGGATCGCCGCGCAGCCTTGGAGCGACGGCCAGGTCGGCATGTTCGGGATTTCCTGGGGCGGTTTCCAGGCAATCCAGACTGCGTATCGCGCGCCAACGGAGCTGAAAGCCATCGTGCCTTGCTCGTTCGCGCCCGATCGCTATACCTACAGCCAGGTGTTCCGCGGCGGCTGCGTGCTGCTGCGCTCGATCCGCTGGTCCACGCAGATGTTCGGCTACAAATCGCGCCCGCCCGATCCGCAGTTGGTCGGGGAAAAATGGCGCGCGATGTGGCTGGAGCGGCTGCAGCACAACGCGCCGCAGATCATCTCGGCGCTGCAGCACCAGAACTACAGCGATTACTGGCGTAGCCGCGCCATCGATTTTGACAAGATCCGCTGCCCGTTCTACGCGGTGAGCGGCTGGGCCGACAGTTCCTACGTCAGCGCGGTGGGTGAATCGCTGACGAAACTAAAAGTGCCGCGCAAGGGGCTGATCGGCCCGTGGGGCCATCGCTTCCCACATCTCGGCGTGCCGGGACCCGCGATCGGTTTTCTGCAGGAGACGCTGCGCTGGTTCGACCAGTGGATGCGCGGCAAGAGCACCGGTATCACCAAAGAGCCGATGCTGACGGCATGGATGCCGCAGGCAGTGCCGGCAAAGAACTACTATCCCGAGTCGCCGGGCCGCTGGGTCGGCGAACCCGCATGGCCGTCGCCGCGCATCAAGGCGAAGCGCTACGCGCTGAACGACGGCGGCCGCCTCGCGGAGCGCGCCGGCAAGCCGGTGAAGATCGTTGCGCAGTTCCCGCAGACGCTGGGCCTCGACTGCGGCGAGCTGATGCCGTGGTTCCAGCACGGCGCGAGCCCGGAAATGCCTGGCGACCAGCGTGCCGACGACGGCAAGTCGATCTGTTTCGACACCGTTGCGCTCGCAAAAACCACGGAAATCCTCGGCACACCGGTGGCGACGCTGGTGCTGTCGGTGGACAAACCGACGGCGTTTATCTGCGTGCGGCTGTGCGATGTTGCGCCCAACGGAGCCTCGACGCGCGTCACCTACGGCGTGTTCAATCTGACGCATCGCAACGGCCACGACAAGCCCGTCAAACTCGTGCCTGGCCGGCGTTATACGGTCCGCGTGCCGCTCGCTGACGCCGGCTATTCCTTCGTAAAATGCCATCGTATCCGGGTTGCGGTCTCCACAACCTACTGGCCGCTGATCTGGCCGTCGCCGGAACCCATCACGCTGACGCTGCACGCGGGCAAGAGCACGCTGGAACTGCCGGTGCGCCCGCCGCGCAAGGAAGACGCAAAAATCAAGTTCAAGCCGGTGGAGGCCGCCGAGCCTTTCAAGCGCACTGCGCTCGCACCGGGCGGGCGCAACCGCGTGGTCCACACCGATATGGGGAAAAACGAGACGGTGGTCGAGGTCACGGATTCCAGCGGACGCGGCAGCTATGACGACATCAACCTCCTTGCGGAGGCGCGCTCTACCGAGCGCTACCGCATCGTTGAGGGTGATCCCTTGTCGTGCACTGTCGAAGTGACCTGGACCTGGCTGTTCGAACGCGGCGACTGGAACATCCGCACGGAGATGCGCACAAGAGTTTCATGCGACAAGCGCGACTTCATCGTGACCGCCCGCCTTGAGGCTTTCGAAGGCGAACGACGCGTGTTCGAACGCGAGTTTGACGAGCGCGTCAAGCGCAATGGGAACTGATATGAGAACAACTGCTTATGGTTTTTCCGGCCGGCGGTTGCCGCTGCTCGCCAGCGCCGCAATTCTGGCAGCGGCTGCGCTGCATCCAGCCTTGGCGGATGCGCAAAGCTATCCCCGTCGTCCCGTGACGATCGTCGTGCCGTTCCCGCCGGGCGCGGCCACCGATTCGTTCGCGCGCGCCGCCGGCAAGCGAATGGGCGACCTGCTCGGCCAACAGTTCATCATCGACAACCGCGCTGGCGCTTCAGGCCGCATCGGCACCGACCAGGTCGCGCGCGCGGTGCCCGACGGGCAGACGCTGCTGTGGGGAAGCTCCGGGCCGCTGGTCATCAGCCCGGTGTGGGGCGAGAAACCGCCGTACGACACGCTACGTGATTTCGCGCCGGTCAGCGTGTTCGCCAAGATCCCGTTCATGCTGGTAGTACACCCCTCGGTGCCTGCAACCACCCTGAAGCAGTTGCTCGCCGTCGTCAGGGCACAACCGGGCAAGCTCACGTATGCGTCATCCGGAGTAGGCGGCACCTCGCATCTGGCCGGGGAATTGTTCAAGTCGATGGGCAAGCTGAGCATCCTGCACGTGCCATACAAGGGCACGTCGATATTCGCCATTGAACTCATCGCCGGCCAGGTGGACATGGCGTTTGCCGGCCCGACGACCACACTGCCACACTTGAAAACTGGGCGTATGCGCGCCATCGCGATTACCAGCACCGTGCGCTCGGAGCTCGTGCCCGAGGTGCCAACACTGGCCGAGGCAGGTCTGCCGGCTTACGAGTTCACGCAGTGGTACGGCCTGCTCGCCCCCGCCAAGACACCGCGCGACATCGTCAATACGCTGCACGGCGCGCTGCTGAAATCAATGGAAGACGCGAATGTTAAACGGCGCGTCGCGGTAGAGGGTGGCGCCTTTGCGCCGGGCACGTCGGAGCAGTTCACTGCATTCCTCGAACTCGAACTCGACAAGAATGCAAAAACGATCCAGTCCGCCGGGCTGAAGCGCGAGTAGGTCGCTGGCTGGGTCGTGGTTGGGGCGTGCCAGCAGCCAAGCTGCCTATCTCCTATTCGCTGCCCCCGCTTTGCCAAAGATGCGCCCGCCAGCACAATGCGCTCAGCGTCGTGAACACGATGCCGAACGCGCAGTAAGTGGTTGCCATCGCTGAATAGCCGAAGTTTGCAATCAGCGGCCCGGCGAGCAACAGTCCCGGCAGGTTGCCGTAGGTCGCCATCATGCGTATGCCCACGATACGCCCGCGGTAACGCTCGTCGGAGGTGCGCAGCAGAACGAGCCATGAGGTCTACCATGGAAATTGCGGATGACGGCTCTCGTGGACGGGCGTAGCATAATTGTTGACGAGGGCGTGGCTCATGGGGTCCGTCGCGGCGGTAAGCTGAATGATTCGACTCTGAAGCGCCGCGATTAAAAGGATAGCGTTAATTTAATCTACTTTCACGTTTAATCGGTCGACAACCACACGGAACAGTAGGTGCCGCGGCATTCGCCTTGGCCCGTTCGCATGTGGACTCGAGGAGAATATATGAAACGTCTCGCAGCAGGTGCAGTCGCTATTCTGTTTGGCATGTCGGGCGCGGCAGCGAT
>JACPTJ010000085.1 GCA_016192835.1 Betaproteobacteria bacterium | reverse complement strand
TTTCGGTGCACGGGGTCCTGCGCCATATAGGCGAGCGTATCGTGCATCCAGCCCATGTTCCACTTCAAGCCGAATCCGAGGCCACCGAGATAGACCGGCCGCGATACCATCGGCCAGTCGGTGGACTCTTCGGCGATCACCTGCACGTCGGGAAAGTCACGGTAGACGGCCTCGTTGAGCAGGCGCAGGAACTGAATCGCCCCCAGGTTCTCGCGGCCGCCGTGGACGTTAGGCACCCACTCACCCTGCTTGCGCGCGTAATCGAGATAGAGCATCGACGCGACCGCGTCCACCCGCAGTCCGTCGATGTGGTAGCGATCCAGCCAGAACAGCGCGCTCGAGAGCAGGAACGCGCGCACTTCGTTGCGGCCGTAGTTGAAGATGTAGCTGTTCCACTCCGGGTGATAACCCTGTTTCGGGTCGGCGTGCTCGTAGAGACACGTGCCGTCAAAATAGCATAGTCCGTGCGCGTCGCTCGGAAAATGCGACGGCACCCAGTCGAGGATCACGCCAATGCCGTGTTGGTGCAGCGTGTCCACCAGGTACATGAAGTCCTGCGGCGCGCCGTAGCGCGCAGTCGGCGCGAAGTAGCCCGTCGTCTGGTAGCCCCAGGAGCCGTAGAAGGGGTGTTCGGTGACGGGCATCAGTTCGACGTGCGTAAACCCCAGGTCGCGCACGTACTCGGCGAGCGGCTGCGCGATCTCGCGGTAGCTGAGAAAACGGTTGGCGTCCTCCGGCACGCGCCGCCATGAACCCAGGTGCATTTCGTAGATCGACATCGGCGCATCGGGCGCGTTGGCGCCGCGCCGCGCCGCCATCCACGCCGCGTCGTCCCAACGGTAATGCAAATCCTGCACGCGTGAGGCGGTGTCGGGCGGGCATTGCCAGGCGAACGCAAAGGGATCCCCTTTGTCGAATTCCTGGCCGCTCCAGCCGGAGCGAATCCCGTACTTGTACTGCGCACCCTGCGTGACGCCGGGTACGAAAGCTTCCCAGATGCCCGATCCGTCTTCGCGCACTCGCAATGGATCACGCTGGCGATCCCAGCCGTTGAAATCGCCCATCACCGATACTGCATCCGCATTCGGTGCCCAGACCGCGAAACGCGCGCCTTCTGCGCCGTCCACCGCGACCCGGTGGGACCCGAGTCGCTCGTAGAGGCGGCCGTGGGTCCCTTCCTTGAAAAGATGGATATCGTGCGGCGTCAGCGCTCCTTCCTCCGGGATCAAGCGTTCGACGCGGCTGTCAATTGATCTCATGATGTTGGTCTCCGCCGGCACACCGGCAGGGGGAAGATGGAATTCCTTGTTTTATTTCAGTACGTCAGGCTGTGCCGGGAAAAGTTCCAATCGGTCGTTGCGGCGATCCGCAACTCCTTGTCGATCTTGGGATTTGCAGAATCCCTTGCAAGACGCATGCGCCAAGGGAAAACCCATCACTGTCAGAAAACATGTTTACCATCCAAGAGATCGCCGCCGCAGCCCGAGCGTCGCTTTCCATCCTGATCACGGCGATGACTTCGTGTGTGACCGATTTGACGAGCACATCCGGAGCGACGCCTTGAGCTATCACCGCGCGGCAGCAAGGAAGGCCTTCAGCAGGGGGTTACAGTCCAGAAGTTCGCCTTCCGGCTGCTGATGGAACTCGGGATGCCACTGTACCCCGCAGACGAAACCGCGGCTTTTCCAGTGTATGGCCTCGATCTCACCGTCCTCGGCGGTCGCTTCGATCAAGACATCCCGGCCGAGGCGGTTTATGCCCTGATGGTGAATGGAGACGACACGTCCGCCGGCGGCGCCCTCGAACCAACGGCTCAGCTGGCCGTCTTTGGTAAAAGTCACGGTATGGATATTCCGGTCGAAGGCGTCGCTCTCGTGGGCAACCGCCCCCGGCCGCTGGCTTGGCAGATCCTGGTACAACGAACCGCCCAGGGCGACATTGATCAGTTGCATGCCGCGACAGATACCGAGTACGGGCTTGCCGGCATCCATGAACTCGTGCAGAAGTTCCAGTTCGTAGGCGTCACGCACGGGGTCCCCCGCCCACTCCGGCCGTAACGGTTCTTCGCCGTAGGCGAGCGGGCTGACATCAGTACCGCCCTGCAGGATCAGGCCGTCGAGATATTCGGCGTAATCGCGCAGACGGATTTTGCTCCGCATCAGCATGCCGTCCTGGGCCACTGACGGGACCATCAGCACGAGAACGTCGCGGGTCATGACCCACTGCGCGACCGACTGTTCCAGTACCTGCAGCGTCTTGGTCCGTATGCCGCGGCTTTCCTGCTCCGGGTGGAATATCCTTGCCGAGAGGCCAATATGAATGGGACGGCGGCGGCCGATCATGCCGTAATTCCCTTTCGGAATATCCCGACTGCCGCATCGACCATGCCCTGCACGCCGCCCTCCTCGGCGAATCGCCGGCGCAGGAGGCTCGCGTGATTGCCGCCGTACGCGACTTCACGTTGCAATTCGTCGAGGGCCGCCGGGCTGTCCAGTGCGGCGGCATGCGGCTCCAGCCGGCGCAAGGTGGCGAGGATGTCCTCGCGCAGCGAAATACTCTCGTTGCTCTTGGGATGGACCAGCACGCCGTCGAGGCCGAACCGGCAAGCCTGGAAACGGTTGTAGTTGTAGACAAGGTAATCGTCCTCGGCTGGCGGCGCTTCATTGCGCTCCAGCAGCATACGGCACAGCGCCTGCAGGTAGGCCGCCAGCGCCGCGGCCCGCTCGACGGTGAGGGGAGTATCGCAGACGCGCAACTCGATCGTGCCGTATTCCGGCTTGGGGCGGATGTCCCAATAAAAATCCTTCATGCTCTTCACCACCCCGGTCTTCTCCATCTTGGCGAAGTAGCCGTGCTCGAAATCCGACCATTTGAGCAGAAAGGGCGCGCGGCCGCTCAAGGGAAACGCGAACACGGAATTCAGGCGTGCCGAGTCGAACAGCGTATCGACCCCCTGGAAGAATGGTGAGGAAGCGGACAGGGCGATGAAATGGGGCACGTAGCGATTGAGCGCATGCAGCAGGTAGAGTCCTTCGTCGGCACTGGCGCAGCCGATGTGGACATGCTGGCCGAAGATCGTGAATTGCTTCGCGAGATAGCCGTAGAGCGCCGAGAGTTCCTTGAAGCGCGGCTTGGAGAAAATGCGCTGATCGAACCAGCGCTGGAACGGGTGGGTGCCGCCGCCGCACAGGGCGACATTGAGGCGATCTCCCGCGGTGAACAGCGCGTCGCGGATGCGGCGCAGTTGGGCCAGCAGTTCGTCGTGGCGGGCGTGCACGCCGGTCGATATTTCGATCATGCTTTCGGTCATCTCGGGTTTCACATCGCCCGGAAATTTCCCGCGCTCCAGCAGGTGTAGCAAGTCGCTGGCCGAGGCCGACAGGTCGAAATCGGCCGGATTCACGAGCTGCAGCTCGAGCTCAACACCCATGGTCAGGGCGTCGCTTGCCTTGAAGGGTTCCAGAGCCACGGTCAGCGGGCCTCTCTGTGGTGGGTTTCGCCTGCCCAGATCAACGCGCGTTGGGTGACGAGCGGCCCGATCACCTCAAGGAGCAGGACGATTGCGGCAATGCCGGCGACTTGATCGAGTGCGCCGAGCTCGAGATGACGGGTGTGTTCGAGCAGCAGGATCACAAACACCGACATTGGCGCCATCGCCAGCCCGGTCAGAGCTCCCTTGCGCCAGGTGATGCCGCTCAGACGGGCGAACACGGTTGTGCTAACCGTTTTTACCGCGAGGCGCACCCCAACGACAGCCAACGCCAGCCCGGTGCCGGTCACCACTTGTTTCCATTCAAGCGTGGCGGCGACGAAGACGAACAGCAGCACCGTCAGCACGTCGCCGAGCGCACCGAAATTGCGCTGTGCCTGTGACAGGATCACCCGCTGGTGCCGGGCCACCAGGCCGAATACCAGCGCCGCCAGCAAAGGCGAGAAATTGAAGGCAAGGGTCAGCGCGGTTAATAGCAGTGCTGAAATGGCGAAGGCGACGGTCGCATTCCGCTCGACGCTGCCGATACTCCGCAGGAGTCCCGGTACCGCAACACCGAACAGCGCGCCGATGCCGGCCGATACCGCGACCACCACGAGGCTGTGCCATACGGCCTGGAAGACACTGCCGGCACTGGCCAGTATCCAGTAAGCAACCACGGCCTTAAAAACCACCACGGCGAGTACGCAATTGAAGGCCGTCAGGTGCAACAGGCGCTCGGTCACCTGGCCGGAGCTCTTGAGCTCGTTCGCCACCCGCAGCACAGCCGCGGGCGACGTGGACATTGCCAGGGCCGCCAGCAACAGCGACGGCACCACAGGCACGGCAACCACCTGAGCCAGCATGAAAACCGCAGCGAAGGTGCCCGCCGCCTCGATCACGCTGGTGACGCCCAGCCATGGATCAGCCCGCAGCCAGCGCAGGTTGATGCGATAGCCAAGCTCGAACAGGATCAGCGCGAAAGCGAAGTCGGCCAGCAGCGCGACCGGACCGCCCGAAGGATTGGCGAGAAAACCGCCCTGGCTCGCGGCCATCAAGAAACCAGCGACGCCGTAGCTGCTGATTCGCGGCAGAGACAGCCAGCGGTACCCTGCCTCGCCGGCAATCCAGGCAATGGCGATCGCCGCCGGCCACGCGATGCCAGTCAATAATGTCGGAAGAGTTTCCGGCATCAAGTATCCTTGCCCAAACCCGCCCGGTCTTGATCGGGGCGAGCACGCAGCCGACTTGGACCGGTATGCGGATCGTCACGCGATACTTCGGGTGCGCACGCAATTGCTGGCGCGATCATTTTCTCCTCGCTTTTCATTTTGGTGTTTCTCATGTCAGCCACGCCAGGCCTCATGAGCGGCCATGCAATTTGGATATAATCTGCTCTCGTCGATGGTCCCCAGGCGCTAACCGGTTGCGCTCGCCGAACCGATCATCGCATCGTCAGGAGCAATCATGCAACTTATCACGATTCTTGGAATTGCGGTGGCGATCGCGGGCGTTGCGTTTGCGCTTCAGAACAACGTCCCCGTGACGGTCACGTTTCTCCTCTGGCGCTTCGACAGCTCGCTCGCGATGGTTCTGCTGCTGGCACTTGCGGTTGGGGCCATTATCGTGGCGCTGGTTTCGACTCCGCGAGCGCTGCGGCAGCAGTGGCTGCTTTCGCGTCAACGCAGCGAGATCGCGGCGCTGAAGGCGACGGAAGCCGAATTGGAGAAGAAACTCTCGACCGTGGAACGCCAAAACAAAACAGGCTCCAGCACCCGCGGGTAAACGCGCGCCGGCTCCCGTTACGGGGCGGTGCAAGTTTGTCATTGCACGCGAAATCACCGTCAGGTGCTTTAGATTGACCGGGAGGGTTTCCGCGGTTCGAGCGGATCAACGCCCGGCCTGTAGGCGGCGCCCTGCAAGTAAACGCTTTGCGTGGGATAGGCGAATTCGATGCCTTCCTCGGCGAAGCGCTTGTAGATTTCCAGGTTGATCGCCTGCTGGATGTCCATGTAGACGTTGAACTCGGGGCTCAGCACGTAGTAGACGACTTCATATTGCAGCGCAAAGTCGCCATAAGCCGCGAAATGCGCGCGATCGAAACGCGTCCTGTCGCAATGCTCGATCGCTTCACGGAGAATCGCGGGCATGCGCTCGAGCTTCGCAAGCGGGGTATCGTAGGTGACTCCCACTTTGAATGCGACGCGCCGCTGCTGCATCCGCTTGAAGTTGCGGATGCGGCTTTGAAGCAGATCGGCGTTGGAGAACACGATCAACTCGCCATCCAGGCTGCGCACGTGCGTGGTCTTGAGTCCTATGTGCTCGACGGTGCCGCGCAGCTCGCCCACAACCACGAAATCGCCGACCACGAACGGCTTGTCGAGCGCGATCGACAGCGAGGCGAACAGGTCGCCGCGGACGTTCTGTACCGCGAGCGCAACGGCCACCCCGCCGATTCCCAATCCCGCAATGAGGGCGGTGATGTCGAACTTGAGGTGATTGAGTACCAGCAGACCCGTAAGCACCCATATGAACACACGCGCAGCGACACCGAGCAGCGCGAGCGTGGTGACGGCCTCCCCGTCCACTCCGCGCCGCCTCGTAATTTGCCGCTCGAAGCTGCCCCGAATAAAGCGGCTGGCCCACAATGCTGCCTGCAACATGAGCGCCACCACCACCACGGTGTCCACCAGTTGCTCGAGCTTGCGCGGCAGATCGACCACTGAGGCGCCGGCATATATCGCCAGCGGGAACAGCAGCCAAACCTTGGTTGCCGTGATCGCCTGCGCGAGGAAACCGGCGATGGGCATCGCGGTGCGCCGGGACAGCACCGTCACGACGCGCAGGGCCGCATACTTGATCACGAGCGTGGCGACTACGACACCGGCCACGATGGCGGCGGCGATCGTCCAGTCGTAAAGAGCGTTCGCGTGCCATGCCTGGAGCAACAGTTTCATGCGAATTCCCTTTGCACCCGCCAGTGCTTGATGAAGCTGAGCAGTCCGTGCGGTGGACGTATCCAGACATCAGCGCCCGTTTCCCGGTACTCGGGCCGCACGAGGACGCCGATGCCACGCGCCTTGACTACCGAAAAAGCGTCTTCATCGGTCACGTCGTCGCCCAAGTACGCAATGGCGCTGTCCGGCCCGGTTTCGGACAACACCGCTTTAACGGCGTGCTGCTTGTTGCAGCCCCTGGCGCACAGCTCGATGCCGCCGTCGAATCGCAGCAGTTCCATGCCGTCGCGTTCCGCAAGCGCTGACCAAATCACCTCAGCCTGTTTGCGGACTCTCGCGATATGCAGCACTGGCAGACCCCGCCAATGCAGCGCGATGCTTGCCGTTTTGCGCTCGATGCGCGCGGCGCCAAGCACGAAATCGCCAGCCGCACGTACTGCTTCGTCCAAGGCCGCCGCATCGGACGCCGACAGCGGCTGCTTCCTGATATCTCCGGTGGACAGCAGGCGTTCCCAACCGTGACAGCCCCAGATTTCTGGGGGCCGCTCGAGTCCGAGCAGCGGAACGAGTTCCTCCGCGCGGCGGCCACTCACGATCACCACCCGCGTTCCGCCACCGTCCAACAGCTCTTTGAGCGCTGCGGCCACCCCGGGATAGGGCAGCGCGCGCTCCCGCCGTACCTGAAACGGCGCGAGCGTTCCATCGTAATCGAGCATCAGCACGCGCTCGCGAACTAGTGGAATTCGCTTCAAAAAACCGTGCAGATTGAGGCTCGGGGTTATTACTATCATGACGTCCTCTCGTCCTCGGGGCAAGCGCACGCTCCAACGAATAATTGTGCGCGCCAAGCTCAACGCGGAGGCTGACTGTCAACGGTTTTGCCTTCTCTCTGGATCGGCGCAGCAACAACCGCCGCACGCATTCGCCCCGCAACGTACCGCGTTTCCCTCGGCGCGGGAGATCCGGCGCTCAGGTCACGAGGCTTTAGATCGATTGGGGGTTCTCCCCGGTCCGGCCGGGTCAAGGCCTGACCTGTAAAAATTTCCCAGCACGACCCCGTAATAGAGGGCCAAAGTCGCGGCGGGCGCCACAGTACTTTGGTGCGTCGCGAAAATTCCCGCGCCGGCGAGCGAGCCGGATTGTCCGGCTGGCGGGCTTGGCTTACTGGCTGCGACGGCAGCCCGCCCTTCAGCGCTGGCTCCGGACCGGCCGGCACTAATCGCCGGCCGGTCCTGGCGCCACCCTCCTCCTCGGGGGTCAATCGGTCGAATGTTGGGCATTATGTCGAAAGAATTCGGCGGCACGTATCCGAACAGTTGCGTACGTAAAAACACCCATGGCGACCAAAGCACGGACGCGAACTCAATGAATTACGGGAATAATCGCGCGGCCCGGATTTGACCGGGCGGCAGGGCCGGCAACCTGATGAATTTTCGGTGTAGGGTGCGCTTGCGCACCATCCGGCAATCGGTGCGCAAGCGCACCCTACACCGATTGCAATTCCCCGCGGCTTGCCGCGGGGACAGGTGCACGGCACACGGAGCAACTTTATTTGCCTCAGGAATCCTTGGCCGCGGTGAGCGCGAACCGCACCAGTTCGGCGACGTTGCGCGCGCCGAGCTTGGCCATCATGCCCGCTTTGTGGACCTCGACCGTACGCGGGCTTATCGCGAGAGCGCGGCCGATTTCCTTGGCATGCAGGCCTTGCCCGACCAGAACCAGGATTTGCCGCTCGCGGCACGTAAGCTGCGCCAGCTTCGAAATCCCGTCGTTCTCGCCGGCCGCGCGCTGGAGTCGTCCCAACTCTTTTTCCAGGCCTGTTTGGATCGCGGCGCGCAGCTCCGCCTCATCAAAGGGCTTCTCAAGAAAATCCACCGCCTCCGACTGGAAAGCAGCGCGCGCCGAGGACACGTCGCCGTGCG
>JACPTJ010000084.1 GCA_016192835.1 Betaproteobacteria bacterium | reverse complement strand
ATGCGTATCAGGTTCTTGATGACGATCAGCGCGATTTCCGGATGCTTGACCAGAAGGCCCTTGAATACGGCGGTTGAGATGACGGCGAACGTACTCGGTTCCGTCGTCACTACCGACGCTGACCTGGGCCCCTCATCGAGCACCATCTCGCCGAAGTATTCGCCCGGACCTTTGCTGTCCAGAACGAGTTCCTTGCCGTTTTCATCGTCGAGATAAACCTTGATCCTGCCGGTAATAATCACGTAAAGGGACTTGGTGAATTCCCCCTCGGTCACCACGATCGCGTTCTTCTCGTACGATTTGATCACCGCTTTCCTGGCGATAGCCTGGAGATCGCTGTCCGGCAAACCCGCGAACAGCGGAGTGTTTTTCAGATTGATCTGCATGGAAACCCCGGCGCGATGAGGGGAATTCGGAATTCAGTTTATACATGCAAGACCCGCCCCGCAAGAAACTGCGCGCACGGACGAAAATCTCCCCACTCAATTTCCCGGAACTGCGGGCGATGCCCGGCACATGGGCGTTGCTGGTGCAGGCGGTGTTGGCCAAATGGGGCACCATCGACATCCTGGTGAACGGGGTAGGCGGATGGCAGCAACTTGCCCCCGTTACCGAGTTGGGACCCTCGGACTACCGCGACTCCATGTTTCACCTACCGCTTAACCTGCCGAATCGCCGTGTACGGGCCCGTACACACGGTGGTGTGGGAGGGGGCTCGACAGCCGTTATCTTGCCCCCCTGCCCCACAACACGACCTCCAGGGTGGCGATGAGGATCACGAGGTCGAGGAACAAGGTATGATTTTTCACGTAATAGAGGTCATACTGAAGTTTTTCGATCGCATCGTCAAGCGAGGCGCCGTAGGGATAGCGCACCTGCGCCCAGCCGGTGATCCCCGGCTTGACGCTATGGCACAACGCGTAGTAGGGAATCTGCTTCACGAGTTGATCGACGAAAAACGGCCGCTCCGGACGCGGCCCGACAAAGCTCATCTCGCCCTTGAGCACATTGAGGATCTGCGGCAACTCGTCGATGTGCAGCTTGCGGATGACGCGCCCGACGCGGGTCGTGCGCGCGTCGTCGGCCTTCGCCCAGCACGGCGTGCCGTCGCGCTCGGCGTCGTTTTTCATGCTGCGTAACTTATAGATCGTGAACACGCGCCCCCCCTGGCCCACCCGCTGCTGGCGGTAGAGCACCGGCCCCCCGCTCTCCAAATAAATACACGCCGCGGTAACCAGTATCAGAGGAAACGTGAGCACCAGCACCACCACGCTCGCGGTCACATCAAACAGGCGCTTCACGGCGGTTCTGAACCCCCCCTGACGGAAGCCTTCCCCCAGCACCATCCAGCTCGGATTGAGCGACTCCAGCAACACTTGCCGGTACTCGCGTTCGAAGAACGTGGGCAACTCCGTGACTTTGACCCCTTGCAAGCGGCATTCCAGCAGCTCCTGCACCGGCAAGCCGCCCTCGCGCCGGTCTCTGACGGCGATCACGATCTGGTTAATCCCGTATCTTTCTACCATGGACAGCAGCGAGTCTCCCGCCACCCTGGGCAGCACGCTCGGCAGCGGAACATAGTGCGCGGAGGACTGCAGCGCCACATATCCCACCACCACATGGCTGTGGTTACGCTGCGCAAACTCCGCCAGCCTCATGACCCGCGAGCCCGTGCCCAGCACCAGCACGCGCGGCTTGAACGCGCTCAGCCTGTCCCAACGGTAAAAGCCGAAACGCACGAGGCCGCTCCCGGTCAACGCGACGACCGCCATGATCGCCAGTCCCTTCAGCCCCAAATTAACCGAGGAGACCAGTTGCGTCGCCAAGACCATTATTCCCAGCCCCACCACAACCGTAGCCACCAACCGCACCAGCACCGAGTGCACGTCCTTCCACAGGTCCAACTCATACAGCCCCATGCTGTTCATGACCACCAGCATGCCCAGCGCAAAGACCGTCGCTTGCGACGGTACGGCCGCTGCCACCCCGGAATAATGGAAGGAAAAGCCGGCGTAGGCCGACAGCATCAAGACCAGCGCTTCCATCACAATCAAAAGCACTAATCTCGCGGAAACATAATGACCGAATAGACAAACCATGGGCGCCCTTTGCGCGCAAGCAATTTGGATTCTGATATAAATGAAGATCCGCGGGTTACGCCGTTCTCGCCATACCCGATCATCGGCGGGACATGCCTGCCCATGCGATTGTGCCGACCGACACCTCAGTCAGTTAGCGTCGGACAGCCCGCAATCGCCCGGCGCATGCCTGGCCTGATCTCAGCCCGCACCCTTACCTGACGCGAATTGGCTCGCGGCATGCGCCGCGAGCTTGCGCAGGAGAACGGGGGCCTCGCGCCTTCGGCGCTCTGACCTGCTCACCGCGCGCCGAAAGTGAGGGTCAGTTGACTTTGATGTTGTTCGTGACCGACTTCACGCCCTTGATGCTGCGCGCAAGCGAGACAGCCTTCGATGATTCTTCCATGCTTTTGGCAGTGCCGGTGAGCTCGACCACGCCGTTGAGCGTTTTGACATGGATGTTGGTGGCGCTGACCTGCTTGTCCTCGACCATTTTGGCTTTCACTTTGGTCGTAATCAACGTATCGTCGACCGGCTGGTCCGAGCGGCGCTTGTCGGCGACGCGCTCCCGGTCCGGCATTTTGTCGCCGCGCGCCGCGGTTTCCGGCGGGGTTATCTCGATATCGTTCTTGACCGACTTCACGCCCTTGACCTGGCGCGCAAGCGTAACGGCGTGCGCAGCTTTCGCCTTGCTTCTCGCCGTGCCGGTCAACTCGACAGCACCGTTGACGGTTTTGACTTCGACGTTGTCGGCCCGGACCTGTTTGTCTTTGAGAAACCTGGCTTTGATTTTGGTCGTGATGAGCGAATCATCAATCGGCTGATCCGAGCGACGCGATGATTTTGCGCGCGTTGCGTCGGGTGCAGCCGTCGGTTCGGCGCCCGATGCTACGGCCGATGGCGCAGTTGGCTGGGTGGAAGTGTCGGCAGTATAGCCGGCCACGGGCAATAACCAGGCGCCAAGCAGCAGAGCGGTGATACGAAGCTTGATTTTCATGATGGTCCTTTCGATAGGGTTGACAAGGTTCACGCCTGGCGCCCGTGACAACAGTCGCTGGTGCCTGGTGACGAGCGCAGCGCAGCCAGGGCGCGCGTTCCTCTCCAATCAGAATTATTTTCGACCGGCGACCAGCCGTCTGTACGGTCTCGTACATAATGATCGACCGCCGCGCGGCATCTTCAGCGCGTGCCTGCCCCGCTTCGCCTCATCACCGGCGTTGCCGATATGCCGTGCACCGCAATGGACGCGGCCACCACGGTGAGGACCAGCGAGGTCAGCTTTGCCGTGAGTTCCGTCGGCGGGCCCGCTTCGATCGCGTACATCAGGTAGTAGAGCGATCCGATGCCGCGGATACCGAACCATGACATCAGCTTGAGTTCGCGCGGCGAGCAACCCGCGCCTGCGAGCCCGGCCAACGCCGAAACCGGTCTGATCACGACGAAGAGCAGCAGCGCGAGCCACAGGCCGCCGTGATCCAGGCTGACGGTCGAGAGGCTGGCGCCCAGCGCCAATACCACCACCAACTCGCCGATGCGCTCAAACCGTTCGTTGAAACCGAGCACGGTTTTCACCATATGCGCCGGCGCCGTTGCCGGATGCGTGACCTCCTCAGACTTGGGCACGTGCGGGGTAACATTGTTCCGGCTGACGTTCGATTCGGTTTCGATGTGGCGCATCGCAAGACCTGCGGCCAGCACGGCAAGAAAGCCATAGGCATGCACGAGCAATGCGAGGCCATAGGTCAGTCCGATCAATCCCAGCGCCAGGAAATCATCCCACCCGACGGCTTCCTTGAATTCGCGCCGCACGAACAGCACGAGGTAGCCCACCGCTTTGCCGCAGAGCCAGCCGATGGCGAGACCGGCGCCGACCGCCCACGTCAGGTCGACCGCAACCCAGCGCAACCCGAACGGCCCCAACTCCCCGAGGCCCAGCAAGCCGAGACCGAGAATCACAAACGGAAAGGCGATTCCGTCATTAAATCCGCCTTCGGCGGTCAAGGTAAATCGCGAGCGGTTTCTGTCGTCGGCATTCCTTACCTGCACGTCCGATGCGAGTACCGGGTCGGTGGGCGCCAATATCGCTCCCAGCAGCACTGCGCCGCCGAGCGGGAGCCCGAAGCCGAAAAAACCGATTAGTGTGATGGCGGCAATCACGACCGCCATCGAAACGGTTGCCAGACGCAACGGCAGGCGCCATAAAGGATCGCTCAGCGACGTGCGCAGCTTGAGCCCAACGGTAAACAGGGAAATGACGACTGCGATTTCGCACGCCAGCCGCAGTTCCGGCGATCGGCTCAGAGGATCGAGAACTACGATATTCAGGCCGGCGGGCCCCAGCGCGACGCCGGTCAGCAGGTAGATCAGACCCGGGCTCAGGGGCAGCCGATCCACCGCCGAGCCCACCAGCGCCATCAGAATCAGCAATGCGCCGACGACCAGAAACCAGAAAGAGATCACGCGAGCGGCAGGTGGGCGGTTGCTATGAGCAATGAGAAATCAGGTGTGGTCGCGGGCCATGGCACAACGTTCAAATCGCGAAATGAGCAGATGACTTCACGATCAACCGCGCCGCCGCGCCGTTTCGTAGAGCGGCATCACGGCCGGCAACAGTGACTGGATCTGCTGCACGCGGCTCGCGTCCGCCGGGTGCGAACTGAGAAATTCCGGCGGCCGCCCGCCCTGATTGGCAGCGATCATTTTCTGCCACAACGTAATTCCGGCGCGCGGGTCGTAGCCGGCGCGTGCCGTGAGCTCCAGGCCGATACGGTCGGCTTCGTTCTCGTCGGTACGGCTGAAGCGGGTCGCGATCAGGGCCTCATAGCCGGCGTTCGCGATGTTGGCTGAACTCTCCCCGAGACCAAACAGCGCGGAGCCGATACCGATTGCGGTCTGCGCGGCGATCGCCTGCGACACCTGCTCGCGCGAATGCTCGCGCAGCGCATGCGAGATTTCGTGCCCCAGCACGATCGCGATTTCGTCGTCGGTAAGACGCAGTTGATTGACCAGCCCGGAATAAACCATGATCTTGCCGCCGGGCATGCAGAAGGCGTTGAGCTCGTTGGCGGTGATGACATTGACCTCCCATTGCCAGCCCGGGGCATCGCGGCGGAACACGGCGGTTTGCGGCTGGAGACGGCTCGCGATCGTGCGCACGCGCGCGAGCATGGCGCGATCCTGATTGAGCGTGCCTTTGCGCGACGCGTCTGCCTGCAGCTTGGCATAACTTTGCGCGGCCATCTGGTTGAGTTGCTCCGACGAAACCAGCATCAGTTGCGAACGATTCGCGCCGACGGCTCCGCCCGCCGTGGTCGTTTCACATCCGCTGAGCGCCGCCAGCGCCAAACCGAGCGATATCGCCGCGATCATCCTGTAAATGAAGATCATGTCGCCTCCTCGAAAACAAGCGCGCCGGTGGGACCACCACCACCGCCTGGAGCCATGGCCCGCCACAACATACTGTGGTTGATGTGCCCCCCCCCCCGCGTTATTGCTAACCGCCACGCGTGCTTCTGCCGGAATATTGCCCGGGATTAGCAACAGCCATATCGCGGTGCGCTCGCGCAGTTCCGGGTATTTTTCGAGCGTCGAATTCAGGGTCTCCACGTACGACGCATGATGCCGGTCGTGATGCAGCACCATGGTCCGCGCGTCGATGTGCGGCTCGAGCGCCGCATAGTCATACGGCAAAGGGGGTAGCATATGCTTCATCAGTCTGACTCCTTGTGAGGCGCATTACCGCCGCGCCGGAATGTTATTAATGCGTGTCGCACCGCGAGGGTTCCTTACCGCGGGTTTCTCGTCACACTTTTGGTGCCGGCCACTTCGACATGCACCCGTCGATCGGGCTGCAGACAGGCGATGAGCCTGGCGCTCCTCGGGCCTTTGCAATCGCCGGGTCGGGTGACGGGCTGTGTTTCGCCCTTGCCGGCCGCCCTGATGCGACTGGCCGGGATCCCGTTGCGCATCAGATAATTTCTCACTGCGTGCGCGCGGCGTTCCGAAAGCTTCTGGTTGTATTTTGCGGTGCCGAGGCGATCGGTGTGGCCGGTCACGAAGATCGCTTCATACTGCGCACCGCTGAGTTGGCGCGCAAAGTCGTCCAGCGCTGCCCGGCCTGCCGCGCTCAGCACGGCCTTATTGAAATCAAAGAGTGCGTCTGCCGCAAAATTGATGCTCTGCGGCAGGATTCGCGCCGGCGCGGGGGCAGGCTCCGGCGCGCGCTTAGGCGGCGGGGGAGTGGCAGCCACCGGCTTGGGCGGTTGCATGACGGGATTGCAGGCGACGTCGCGCGCGGACGTCCAGTCGCTGGTACGCACGCAGTCACCGGTGGTCGCGCTTCTGACAATGTTGCCGTTGCTATCGAGCAGGAAGCCCTGGTTTTTCGCGTCCTGTGCGATCGAAATGCCGGGCATCAACGCCGCGGCAATGCCGGCAAAGATCAGCGTTGCGAGCATGACGGTTACGTTCCTGTTGTGCGATGGAAAAAACACGCGGTTGCAACCCATTATTGCGTTGCCGGTCAGGCCGATCTGTGCGGTGGAGTACATACCATACCGGAAAATTAATGATGTATGTGCGGTAACGTACGGAACGAACACGGTTTCCGGCGTAAATTTTGTATCAAATGAACATCACCCTGGGTCTTACGCCGCTGGTATCGCTGATCGCCGGGATTCTCATCCTGATCGTGCCGCGGCTGCTCAACTATATCGTCGCCCTCTATTTGATCGTCATCGGAGTGATCGGACTCGTCGGTGCCGGCAATTTTCACTTTTGATGACACGACGTACTTATATATGTACGGGAATTGGCGTCATCCCTACAGGTCGATCAGCTTCAGCTCGGTTCCGTTGTGCACGAGCTTCTTGCCCTCCGGCAACTTGAGGTAGGGCTCGGCATCTTCAGCGCTGAATCCGTAAGCAAAGCTCATCGAACCCCGGCTGAAGCTGCCGGCACCGTAGCCGCGAAACACGCTCAAACGCTTGAAATGAAATGTCGCGGTGGTGCCATCACTGCAATGCAGCTGCCCCGTACCACCCGGTGCGGCGCTGTGAGTAAACTGGCCCAGGCAGGTGAGCGCAGGGTCCTTTTGCGAACGAATGGCGACGGTTCCCGTGCCGTTGAGATGGCCTTCGGCCTCACCCACGAACAGGTCTCCTGCCAGTATCGCGATGACCGGACGCGTCGCTGATAACAACCCCGCACTCGCCAGCGTCGCTGAGCCGGCCAGTCCGATACACGCGGCAAGAACCCAAATCGATATTTTGCGCATGTAACTCATTCCGATTAAATGTTTCTTGTCGCCACCCCGCACGCTGCGTTGGCCAGCGTGAAGAAATCGGCGAGGTGAAAACCCCGCAGCATCGAAAAATGTTTGCGTTGCTCAACCCGCGGAGGCATGGGGATCTGCAGCCAATCGGTCTTGAGGGCCATGGTTCAGATAATTATCTGCTTTCCCCGCAAGGGCTCTGTGCGCTGGCGAACATAAGGCGCAAAAATAACTGCCAATCGCGATTATCAACTGCGAACCCCGCGGATCGATCCGCGGCATACGTTCGCACGCACCACAGCCTGCAGGGCAATTCCGGCGTTGCGTGTCTCGTGCAACAACACATACTCGTCCAGCGACCGCGGGAACGCCGCAATGGATGGCGCTGCCTGCGTTTCAGATCGCGGGTCCCCAATACCGCTCAAGGCGACCGAAATCCGGCCAGAAGCAACCAGCGACAACAAAAGCAGCAGACCGCCAATCCACAGGGCCTTCACGATTATCCCCTTTATATTGCCGGTGGAAGGTATTGCCGCCGGCCCATATCGTCCCGAGCGGCATTCAGAGTCGGAGAATAGTTTCGCGCCGCAAGCCGCGCTGTACGGTAG
>JACPTJ010000078.1 GCA_016192835.1 Betaproteobacteria bacterium | reverse complement strand
CGCCGGCGCTGGGGGCGGTGCTGGCGTTTGCGCTCGGCTGTCTATGGCTGGTCGACAGCGTCACGCGCTGGTCGCTGCACCACCCGTATTTCTGGCCGGCTGCATGGGCGCTCGCGCTGACGGTGTTCGGCTTGCTGGCTGTCACGCGTTCGGTCGCGCCGCCGCGCGCGGCTCCTGCCATGCCGGATGCGCTGCAAGGCCCGATGTTCGGCGCGCTGCTTGAGCTGCTCAAGCGTCCCGGCATCGTGCCGGTGCTGATTTTCATCCTGATCTTCAAGCTCGCCGACACGTCGATGGGCTTCATGGTCAAGCCGTTCTGGGTCGACAGCGGCTTCAGCGCCACCGAGATCGGCCTGGTATCGGTCAACCTCGGACTCGGGCTTCGCCTCCAACCTCGGCTATGCGCTGGCCGCCGCGATGATACCCGCCGCCGCGACCGGCGGCACGCTGCTGCCCGAGCATCGCGTCCTGCTTTATGCGGCGAGCGCGATCGAATCGTTTACCGGCGGGCTCGGCACTGCGGCGTTTCTCGCGTTTCTGATGGCGATCGTCGACCGGCGGCGCGCCGCGACCGAATACGCGCTGCTGTCGTCGGTGTTCGCGCTGTCGCGCTCGTTCGCCGGCTGGGCGAGCGGCTTCGGCGCCGAAGAGATGGGCTACTCGGCGTATTTCCTGCTCACCTTTTTCCTCGCGTTTCCGGCCTATTTTTTCCTGCCGTGGGTAAAGAGCATGCTCGCGCGCACCGAACCGGTGCCGGGTTCCTAGCTGCCTTGATTTTCTCCCTCCGGGCCTTTGGTGCCGGTGACTTCGACATCCACGCGGCGGTCGGGCTGCAGGCAGGCGATGACTTTGGCGGTCCTTCCCCCCGGGCAGTCGCCGGCCTTCGTGACGGGCTGCGTCTTGCCCTTGCCTGCCGCTCTGATGCGATTGGCCGGGATACCCCTGCTCACCAGGTAATCTCGCACGGCATGCGCGCGGCGTTCCGACAGCTTCTGGTTGTATTTGGTTTTGCCGAAGCGGTCGGTATGACCGGTCACGAGAATGGCGTCGTACCGCGCGCCGTTGAGCTCGCGCACCAGGCCGTCCAGCATCGTCCTGCCTGCGGGCTTCAGCACGGAACTGTTGAAGGCGAACAGCGCATCCGCCGAAAAATTGATTTTCTGTGGCAGCGTTTTTGCCGGCGCCGGGGTCGGCGCGGCTCGTGGTGACGGCGGCGTTACGGTTGGTATCCGGGGCGCAGGAGTTTCCGCCTTCTTGACGGGTTCCGGATTGCAGCCGGCCTCGCGCGCAGGCGTCCAGTCGCTGTCGCGCACGCAAATACCCGTGGTGGCACTGGTCACGATGTTGCCGTTGCTATCGACAAGGTAACCCTGGTTACGTGTATCCTGCGCGAGCGACATACCCGGCCACAAAGCGGCCGCAACGCCGGCGAGGATCAATGAACTCGTTGAAGTCATGGTGGTTGTTCCTGTCTTACGCGGTGGCCTTGTCTTGCGTCAACATCGTATCACAGCCGCCCTGGCCGAGCGGTACTGCGGCGGCAACCGCATGGTTCCCATCCCGGCGGCAGATCCCCGCGCACGTCCAGCGTCGGACAGCGCGGCTGTTTGCGCTGAAAAACCCTACTCGAAGCACGCAGGTATAATTATCGTGATCGTCTTGCTCAGGATCAATTACGGACAGCAATCCACGTGACCACTGGGTGTGAAACTTTCTGAACCCATTGCGGGAATCGAGCGCGGCCCGGCCATCGTCGGCAGCCGCGTCGAGCTGCAGCTTCTTACCACGCTGCGGTGCAATCTCAAGTGCAGCTATTGTTCGCTCGGCGTCGGCGAGGTCCTCGGCTCGCGGCGCAAGGTCAGCTATTCTCTGGAGGCGCTGGACGCTTTCATCGCGAAACATCTCTCCGAGCATGAGATCTACGTCACGTTCTACGGCGGCGAGCCGACCCTGAACCTCGGGTTCATCACCGCGGTGATGGAACGCTATCCCGCGTTTCGCTTCCAGCTTCAAACCAACGGCACGCTGCTCGCCAGGCTCCCGGACCAGGTCCTCGCCAAACTCTCCAACATTCTGGTGTCCATCGACGGCGGCGAGCGGGTCACCGACGGCTACCGTGGACGAGGCATCTATCGGCGGGTGGTGAAGAACATCGACGCCGTCCGCGACCGGGTTGGCGGCACGCTGACCGCCCGCGTGACCTGGAGCGATGAGGACACTACCTTTGAGGAACTGGACGAGCTGACGGAATGCTTCGATTACGTCTACTTTCAGTTCGTCGCCCAGGACGGCGCCTACTCGCAGCAAGCGGTGGCGAAAAAACGCGAGGTACTTTCAAGGCTGATCGACAAATTTTTCAGCGGCAAAATGCTGTACCCCGTCATCCCCATCATGGGCACGGTGCGCAACAAAGTGCTGCCGTCGCGAGCGCAGGAGCTGTATGCGGGATTGACCCAGTGCCGCGTCTCCACCCATATCCTGAACGTCATGCCCGATGGCAGGATCTATCCGTGTCCGGACATGATGTACATGCCCGAGATGCTGCAAGGAGACGTCGTCGGGAACTGGCTGAAGCGCAGTCCGTTGCAGCCGCATCCCAACATGCCTTGCGACAGTTGTTCCGCTTTTTCGTTCTGCCGCCGCAACTGCATGAAGAACCTGTACCTGGCCTACGTCAAAGGCGCCGACGGCTATCGCCGCAACGTGGTCGAACCCATTTGCGATCTGGTGCGGTTTCTCGGCGAGGAAGTGGATCGGCACGATCCCCATACCTGGTTCGCGAGCGCGCCCCTGCCCGTGCGCAACACCGTGACCAACTGCGAAGCTTACGAATACGTCGAAATCATGCCCTGACGGCAGGTTGAAAATCGCCGCAGCGGCCATGATCCCGTCATGCCGGCGCATGGAGTAGGGTGCGCTTGCGCACCTGGAGTAGGGTGCGCTTGCGCACCTGGAGTAGGGTACGCTTGCGCACCGATTGCCGGATGGTGCGCAAGCGCACCCTACCCTACAACACCGCGCCGCGCGCGGTGATCGGCCACAGCGCCTCGACCCGGCCGTTGCGGATGCACACATACCAGTCGTAGAGATTCACGGTCGGATCGCAGTGCCCGGGAATGAGCTTCAGCTTGTCACCGACCTTGAAGCGCGTAGCACCCTTGAGTTGCAGCACGCCGTGTTCGTCCGATGCTTTCACGTAATCGACATCGCTGTAATCCGCGACGCGCGGCATTCCAGAATCCACGCTGGAGGCCTTGAGCCCGGCGTCCACCACTGCCCGATCGGGCGCGGACGCGCTCATCACCGTCGTCCACACGAACAGGCTGTGCTCGAACTGCGGGATGCCGCTCTCTGTCCACTCGTTCCTCGCGTAATCGGCGTCCATGAAAATGTACGAGCCCGCCTGCAATTCGTGATAAACGCCGCTCGCAGCTTCGAACATGTAACTGCCGGTGCCGGCGCCCGTCACGGTGTCGCACGGGATGCCTGACGCGGCAAGCATGCGCGTGGTCGTTTGCACTTGCCCGACTGCACGCGCGATCGCCTCGCGCCGGTCGGCGACCTTACGCACGTGCTGCGCCGCGCCCTGGTACGCCTGTAGTCCCGCGAAGCGCAGATTGCGGCACGCCGCAATTTGGCGGGCGAGCGCGACTGCGGGCGCCCCCGGCACGACCCCGCAGCGGTGCGCGCCGACATCAATTTCGATGAGGACACCGAGCGTGACGCCGGCCGCGCGCATCGCCGCATCGAGATCGTGAATATTGGCCGCGTCGTCCACACACACCGCGACCTGTGCCTGCTTAGCGAGTTCGGCGAGCCGTTTGAGCTTGGCGGCTCCTACCACCTCGTTGGCAACCAGCACGTCACCGACACCGCCCGCGACCAGCGCCTCGGCCTCACTCACTTTCTGGCAGCACACGCCGACGGCGCCGAGCGCGATCTGCCGCAGCGCAATTTCAGGGCATTTGTGGCTTTTGGCGTGGGGCCGCAAGCGGATGCTTTTGCCACGCAAGGATTCGGGCAGGCGCGTCAGGTTGCGCTCGAACGCGTCGAGATCGAGGATCAGGCACGGCGTGTCGACCTCATCGAGCGGCATACCGGTTGCGGCGGCGGGACGGAAAGTCATGTCGTAATCCAATGTCAGTCCAGCTTGTAATCGTAATCGATCGTCAGCGGCGCATGGTCGGAAAAGCGCTGGTCCTTGAAAATTTTCACCTTGCGTGCGCGCGCCGCGATGCCGGGGGTCGCGATCTGGTAATCGATGCGCCACCCGACGTTCTTCGCCCACGCTTGGCCGCGGTTACTCCACCATGTGTATGCTTCGCCGGTCGTGTCCGGATGCAGCCGGCGATAGACGTCAACCCAGCCGAGGTCATCGAACACCCGCGTCAGCCATTGCCGCTCTTCGGGAAGGAAACCGGAGTTCTTCTGGTTGCCGCGCCAGTTTTTGAGATCGATTTCGCGGTGCGCGATGTTCCAGTCGCCGCACAGGATGAATTCGCGGCCCTCTTTCGCAAGGCGCGCGAGATGCGGATAAACCTGTTCCATGAAACGGAATTTTGATTGTTGGCGATGTTCCCCGCTGGAGCCCGAAGGCAGATACACCGAGATCACGGACAGCTTGCCGAAGTCGGCGCGCAGATAGCGCCCCTCGGCGTCGAACTCGCGTATGCCGAGGCCTTCAATTACGCGGTCGGGCTCGCGCCTGCAATAGAGGCCGACGCCGCTGTAGCCTTTTTTCTCGGCATAATGAAAATAGCCGCGAAAGCCTGCGGCTGCGAGCAGTTCGGCGGTCATATCGCTCGCCTGCGCCTTGATTTCCTGCACGCAGAAAATATCCGCCTTCTGCCGCGCGAGCCAGCGGAACACACCCTTGGCGGCTGCCGAGCGAATGCCGTTGAGGTTGAGGGTGATTACGCGTAACATGATGTTTTGCGGGCTTTAACGGTTACTTTGGCGTCTTATGTCGGCAAATTTCAGGCACGAATTCATCGCATTCACGGTGGCGCAGAAAGTCCTCTATTTCGGGGAGTACAAAACCAAGGCCGGCCGCCTGTCGCCGTATTTTTTCGACGCCGGGTTGTTTTTCGACGGCCAGTCGCTCAAGCGGCTCGCCCAATTTTACGCGAAAGCCATCCTCGCGGCGGGCGTCGAGTTCGACATGTTGTTCGGTCCCGCGTACAAGGGGATACCCCTGGTGGCGGCGATAGCGATCGCGCTGGCGGACGCGGGCCGCAACGTGCGTTACAGCTTCAACCGCAAAGAGGAAAAAGACCACGGCGAAGGCGGCAGCGTGATCGGCGCGCCACTCGCGGGACGCGTGTTGATCGTCGACGACGTGATTTCCGCCGGCACCTCGGTGCGCCAGTCTGTCAACCTGATCAAGGCCTCGCGCGCTATTGCCTGCGGAGTGGTGATTGCGCTGGACCGCATGGAGCGCGGCACCGGTGAGCTGTCCGCGGTGCAGGAAGTGGAACGGAATTACCATATGCCGGTGATCAGTATCGCGACGCTGGAGGACCTGGTCGCTTATTTGCAACGGGACGACAGTCTGTCCGTTAACCTCGCTGCGGTGAAAAAATACCGCGAACGATATGGAGTGGCGACACATGCATAACCCACGCGCGGCATTGCTGATCGCGGTGTTGCCGGCAGCGTTGCTGCTCGCCACCGGCGTCACACAGGCGCAAGCTCAAGGCAGCGGCAAAATCATCTGCTGGAAAGACAAATCGGGCAAGGTCATCGGTTGCGGCGACAAGGTTCCGCCCGAATTTCAGGACAGCGCAACCAAGGAGCTGAGTCAGCGCGGCGTTACCATCAAGCAGTCCGACGCGCCGCTGACCGCGGAGCAACGCAGGGCGCAGCAGGCCGATGCCGAACGCAAACGGGCCGACGAGCAGAAAAGGGCGGAGCAACAGCGGCAGGACAAAGCGATCCTCGATACGTTCACGAACGAGAAGGAGATCGAACTCAAGCGCGCGCGCGACGTGCAGCAGCTCGAATCGACTATCGAGACCCTGCAAACCAACCTCAAGAACGCCAACGATCGCCAGGCCCAAGGGCGCGCGCGCATCGAGCAATCCAGGAAGAACAAAAAACCGGTGCCGCCGGCGGTGCAGCAAGAATTCGACCGCTCCGAAGGCGAAAAGGCAAAAATTGAAATCCAGATCGCCCAGAAGCGCAAGGAGATTGCGGCGCTGAATCAAAAGTACGACGAGATCAAGAAACGCTTTGCGGAACTCATGGGCGGTGCTGCCGGCAGCAGCGCCAGGCCCGCGCCCGCCAAGAAATAGTGTTCATCGGACTTTCGCGTGGGTGACATGCGTCAGAAGATGCCGGTCGGCGTATCGCAAAAGGTCCCCTCTCCCCTGGTGGGAGAGGGCCAGGGTGAGGGGGGGTAGATCGGCGATTCACCCCCATCCCAACCTTCCCCCGTCAAGGGGGAAGGAGTTCCTTTGGACTAGCTGCCGCCGAGCTTCTGCTTCAGCAGTGAATTCACCTGGGCCGGGTTGGCCTTGCCCTTGGTCGCCTTCATCACCTGCCCGACCAGCGAATTGAACGCTTTCTCCTTGCCGGCTTTGTATTCCTCGACTGATTTCGGATTGTCGGCGATCACTTGAGCGATAATTGTTTCGATTTCGCCCATGTCTGAGATTTGCTTAACCCCTGCCTCGTCAATAAAGTCATCGACGTTGAACTTCGTAAGCGCGGACGTTGTGTATGGACCTCCACCTCTGTTGTGGTCCGCTATGTTTTGAGCGATAGCCCACATTCCCACAAAAATAGCTTTCGCCGTTTGGCGAGAAATAGTCCCATCAATAGTACGACGCACTAACTGGCCAAGCCATTTCGAGTCAAGCTCGGAGTTCTCAATATCTACGTTATTAGCATTCAAGGCGCCGGCAAGTTCACCCGTTACCCAAGTTGCCGCAACCTTCGCATTTTTTGCCCCGCCGACCTCAAGCACAAGATCCTCAAAATATTTCGCCGTAAAAAGAGAAGAGGTAAGCCGCAAGGCATCATAGTTGGATAGCTGATAACTTTCGATGAAACGCTGGCGCATCACCTGAGGCAGCTCCGGCAGCATATTTTTAACGTCGTCTATCCATTGTTGGGAAACATCAAGCGGGAGCAGGTCAGGATCAGGGAAGTAGCGATAATCCATCGCGTCTTCCTTGCTGCGCATCGAGCGTGTCTCATCCTTATCCGGATCATAGAGCCGCGTCTCCTGTGCGACGCGGCCACCGTCCTCCAGCACCCCGATCTGACGCCTCACCTCGAACTCGATTGCGCGCTCGAGGAAACGGAATGAATTCAGGTTTTTTATTTCACAGCGCGTGCCCAGCTTGTCCGAACCTGCCGGACGCACCGATACGTTGGCGTCGCAGCGGAACGATCCTTCCTGCATGTTGCCGTCGCAGATGTCGATCCAGCGCACGAGCGCGTGGAGCGTCCTGGCGTAAGCGACCGCTTCGGCAGACGAACGCAGGTCCGGCTCGGACACGATTTCGAGCAACGGCGTGCCCGCGCGGTTCAAATCGATTCCGGTCATGCCGTGAAAATCCTCGTGCAGCGACTTGCCGGCGTCTTCCTCGAGGTGCGCGCGCGTGAGCCGTACCGTTTTCTGCCGCTCACCGACGACGATTTCGAGCGTGCCGCCTTCGACGATCGGCCGCTCGTACTGGCTGATCTGGTAGCCCTTCGGCAGGTCGGGGTAGAAGTAATTCTTGCGCGCGAAAACCGAACGGGGATTGATCCTGCCACCGACTGCGAGGCCGAAGCGGATTGCACGCTCGACTGCGCCGCGATTGAGTACGGGCAGCACGCCCGGCAGCGCGATGTCGACTTCGCAGGCTTGCGTGTTGGGCGCCGCGCCGAACGCGGTCGGGGCGCCCGAAAAAATCTTCGAGCGCGTCGACAGCTGCGCGTGGGTTTCAAGCCCGATGACGGTTTCCCATTTCATAGCGCGTCGCTCAGTGAAAGGTGAAGGCGTGAATGCGTGATCCCCCTCACCCCAACCCTCTCCCCCAGTGTATGGGGGAGAGGGAGTCCTATTTCACTCCTTCACTCCTTCACTCTTCACCTTGAATGCCGTCCGGCATGCGCAGATGCCAGTCGGTCGCCTGTTGGTACTGGTGCGCCGCGTTGAGCATTTTCGCTTCGCCGAAATAGTTGCCGATGAGCTGCAATCCTACCGGATGGTTGCGGTCGCCGAAGCCGGCCGGAATGGACATGCCCGGCAACCCGGCGAGATTGACCGCAATCGTATAAATGTCCGACAGATACATCTGCACCGGGTCGCCCGCTTTTTCCCCGAGGTTGAACGCCGTGGTGGGAGTGGTCGGCCCCATGATCACGTCGCATTGCCTGAACGCTTCCGCAAAATCCTGCGCAATCAGCCGCCGCAGCTTCTGCGCCTTGATGTAATAGGCGTCGTAATAGCCGTGCGACAGCACGTAGGTGCCGATCAGAATGCGCCGCTTCACTTCCGCGCCGAAGCCCTGCGCGCGGGTCTTGCAGTACATGTCGAGCAAGTCGGAATATTCCGGCGCGCGGTAGCCGTAGCGCACGCCGTCGAAGCGCGCCAGGTTGCTCGACGCCTCGGCCGGCGCCAGCACGTAATACACCGGCACCGACAGCCGCATGTTGGGAAGCCGCACCTCGACCGTTTCGCAGCCGAGCCGCCTGAACTCGGCAAGCGCCGCGTCCACCGCCCGTGCGACGTCAGACGCGAGGCCGGCGGCGAAAAACTCCGCCGGCAAACCAATTCGCAGCCCCTGCAACGGCTGCGCCAGCTCCCGCGTATAGTCTTCGGGCACGCGTTGCAAGCTGGTCGAATCGCGCGCATCGAACCCTGCCATCACGTTCAACATCAGCGCGAGGTCTTCGGCGGTCTTGGCGAACGGCCCGCCCTGGTCGAGGCTGGAAGCGAAGGCGATCATGCCGTAGCGCGACACCACGCCATAGGTGGGCTTCAGCCCGCAAATGCCGGTGAATGCCGCCGGCTGGCGGATCGAGCCGCCCGTGTCGGTGCCGGTGGCCGCCGGCGCGAGGCGCGCTGCGACCGCGGCAGCCGAGCCGCCCGAGCTGCCTCCCGGGACTGCCGCGGTGTCCCAGGGGTTCTGCACCGGGCCGTAGAACGAAGTCTCGTTGGAGGAACCCATCGCGAACTCGTCCATGTTGGTCTTGCCGGCGATCACCGCCCCAGCCTGGTTGAAGCGTTCGATGACGTGCGCGTCATAGGGCGCAACGAAATTCGACAGGATTTTCGAGCCGCACGTGGTAAGCCAGCCCTTGGCGCAGAAAATGTCCTTATGCGCGAGCGGAATGCCGGTTAACGGCCCTCCCTTGCCCGCCGCAAGCCGCTGGTCCGCAGCGCGTGCCGAGGCCAGGCTTTGCTCTTCGTCGACGCTGATGAATGCGTTCAACGCCTTGCCCAGCGCGTTGATTCGCTTGATGAAATATTGCGTGACCTCGACGCTGGAAACGCGCCTGGCCGCGAGGTCCGCAGCGAGCTGCTTGACGGTGAAATTCAGCATGTGATCGAAACGCGCAAGGCGTTAGGCGTGAGGCGTGAGGAGGTCCGGTCACCGCGTCCTCGCGCAACCGCAGCATCACGTCCTGGGCATGCGACATCGGCTCGATGCCCTCGGTGTTGACCGCCTGCATTTCCTCGATCAGCCGGAAAATCCCGGTCAGCTGCGTGAGCACGCGTTCGGCCTCGCGCGGCTCGACTTCGATCCGGGCAAGCCGCGCAATGCGTTTCACGTCGTCGAGTGTCAATGCCATGGCGCCGCGCTTTTTCGCTTAAAAAATCAAGCGCAATAGGGTATCATACAAGGCTTATTCGCGGCATTTTTCCCTTTCGTCGGAATCAGTTATGTTTGGTTTTTTGAGCGGCTACTTCAACAACGACCTTGCCATCGATCTCGGCACGGCCAACACCCTGATCTACGTGCGCGGCAAAGGCATCGTACTCGATGAGCCTTCGGTCGTCGCGATCCGTCAGGAGGGCGGGCCGAATGGCAAGAAAGTCATCCAGGAGGTCGGACTCGCGGCCAAACGCATGCTCGGCAGAACGCCGGGCAATATCACGGCGATCCGCCCCATGAAAGACGGCGTGATTGCGGACTTCACGGTCACCGAGCAGATGCTGAAGCACTTCATCAAGAAAGTGCACGAATCGCGCCTGTTCTCGCCGTCGCCGCGCATCATTATTTGCGTGCCGTGCGGTTCGACGCAGGTCGAGCGCCGCGCGATCCGTGAATCGGCGATCGGTGCCGGCGCCTCGCGCGTGTATCTGATCGAAGAGCCGATGGCCGCCGCGATCGGCGCCGGCCTTCCGGTGGGCGAAGCCACCGGCTCGATGGTGGTCGACATCGGCGGCGGCACCACTGAGGTCGGTGTGATTTCGCTCGGCGGGCTCGTCTACCAAGGCTCGGTGCGCTGCGGCGGCGACAAGATGGACGAAGCGATCATCAACTACATTCGCCGCAACTACGGCATGCTGATCGGCGAGACGACCGCCGAGCAGATCAAGAATGAAATCGGCTCGGCGTTCCCCGGCTCCGAAGTGCGCGAGAAGGAGGTCAAGGGCCGCAATCTCGCCGAGGGCATTCCGCGCAGTTTCACGATCTCGAGCAACGAAATCCTCGAGGCGCTGACCGAGCCGCTCAACAACATCGTCAGCACGGTGAAATCCGCGCTCGAGCAAACGCCGCCCGAGCTGGCCGCCGATATCGCCGATAAAGGCATGGTGGTGACCGGCGGCGGCGCGCTGCTGCGCGACATCGACCGCCTGCTGATGGAAGAAACCGGCCTGCCGGTGGTCGTTGCCGAGGATCCGCTCACCTGCGTGGTGCGCGGCTCCGGCATGGCGCTCGAGAGAATGGACAAGCTCTACAGCATCTTCACCGATGACTGACAAGGCAGTGATGAACGCTGAGGGATGAGTGCTGGGTGACCTGCCGACGGGCATGAATCATGAAATCTCTGCATTTTGCACTCTGAATTCTGCACTGAATGGAACACTCCCCACCGCCATTCTTCAAACGCGGCCCCACCCCTCTCGTTCGTCTGCTGTTATGTTCGGCTCTGTCGGTGGCGCTGCTGATCTCCGACGCACGCTACCAGTATCTCGACGGCATCCGTCAGGCCGTCGCGATCATCACCTATCCGCTGCAGCGCGCCGCCGCCGCGCCCGCCGCGATGCTCTACCGCGTCGGCGAGTTCTTCGTCACGCAATCGGCGCTGCGCAACGAGAATGCGCGGCTTGCGGAACAGGTCCTGCAAAACGGGGCGGTCCTGCAGAAATACCGGGCGCTCGCCGCCGAAAACGCGCACTTGCGCGAACTGCTTGCGATGCGCCAGCGTTTCCCCGAGAGCACCGTGGTCGCCGAAGTGCTGTACTCCGGACGCGATCCGTTCACGCGCAAAATCGTCGTCGACAAGGGCTCCCAGGATGACATCAGGGCGGGCAGGCCGGTGATCGACCACAGCGGCGTTGTCGGTCAGGTAACCCGCGTTTATCCGTGGCTCGCGGAGGTCACGCTGATCACCGACACGGGGCAGGCGGTGCCGGTGCAGAATCTGCGCAACGGTCTGCGCGCGGTGCTCGGCGGAACCGGCAGCGATGGGCAGCTCGAACTCAAGTTCATTCCGCTCAATGCCGACTTCCAGAATGGCGACGAGCTGGTGACCTCCGGTATCGACGGCATTTATCCGCACGGGCTGCCGGTCGCCGTCGTCTCCAACGTCGAGCGCAACGCCGCCTATCTCTTCGCGCGCATCACCGGCAAGCCCGTCGCCGGCGTCGCGAGTCACGGCCAGGTGCTGATTCTGAACCGGGATGTCAAAGTGCCGGAGCGGCCGGCCGAAGAAGAAAAGACGCCGCGTCCCAGGAAATCGCGAAGGAGCAACTGATGCAGCCGCGCGACATTGCGCCGCATGAGATCCTGCTGCCGGTCAGGCCGGCGTTCATCGCGTTCACGCTGATCGCGGCGCTGATCGTCAATTTTCTGCCCTGGTCGGAACCGTTGCTTGCGGTGAAACCCGATTTCGTCGCGCTGGTCGTGCTCTACTGGTGCATCCAGCAGCCGCGCAGGCTCGGCTTCGCCGCGGCGTGGCTGATGGGACTGACGATGGACATCGCTGACGGCAGCCTGCTCGGCCAGCATGCGCTTGCCTACTCGGTGCTCGCTTTCGCCGGCATCGTGCTGCATCGCCGCGTGCTGATGTTCACGATGCGAAACCAGATCCTGCATGTGATTCCGATTCTGCTGCTCAACGATTTGATCGTGCTCGTGATCCGCAAGCTCGCGGGCGCCGATTTTCCGGGCCCCGTTTATTTCGTCGGCAGCCTCTTCGCCGGCGCACTGTGGCCGATGATGTGCTTCCTGTTCAAGCTGCCGCAGCGCCCGACGCCCGGTCCCGACGATGCCTGAACTCACCATCAACCCCGGCGTCGAGCTCAGGAACACGCCGCTCGAGCTCTATCGCTTCCGGCTGCGGCTCGCGCTCGCGTCGGGCTTCGTGCTGGGCATGTTCTGCCTGCTGTTCGCGCGCTTCTTCTACCTGCAGGTGGTGCAGCACGAGCACTACGCAACGCTCGCCGAAGCCAACCGCATTTCGATCGTGCCGATCGTGCCCAACCGCGGCATCATCGTCGACCGCAACGGCGTCGTGCTCGCGCACAATTATTCAGCCTACACGCTCGAGATTACGCCCAGCAAGGCCGGGGACGTCGACGCGCTGATCGATGAGCTCGCGACCGTGATCGAGATCACGCCCAAGGACCGGCGCCGGTTCAAGAAGCTCACCGAGGAAAGCAAGAGCTTCGACAGTCTGCCGATCCGCACCCGGCTCTCCGATGAGGAGATTGCGCGCTTTGCCGCCAACCACTACCGCTTCGCCGGCGTCGAGATCAATGCGCGCCTGTTCCGCCAGTATCCGCAGGGCGAGCTGTTCTCGCACGTGGTCGGCCATATCGG
>JACPTJ010000077.1 GCA_016192835.1 Betaproteobacteria bacterium | reverse complement strand
GCGCGCGAGGTCCGGGAGGCAGGCGAGTAGTGGCGCCATGCGGTGGAATCCGGCAATCTCTGCGACAGACCAGCGTCGCCAGTCCGTTATTTCAAGCACCCGTGCCACGCGCCGCACTGACGCCCGCTCGGCCATCCGCCGATTGCCGCGGAACTCGCGCGCAATAAACTCGGTGACGGCGTAGCCGACGCGCGCAACCGACAGCTCGCGGTAGCCGTCCATTTTCCCTGCGTCGAGGTGAAAGAACATGTCGCATTTGGCGAGCTTCGTCAACGTCTTCAAAGGCGACCGGTAGGAGCGGTCGGCGGCGATGCGCGCCTGCTCCTCTTCGGCGAGCGCGCGGACTCGCGGCAGCACCGGCCGGAAACCGAGCTTGTGGTAGAACCAGAACGCGCCGGACTCGAGCGCTTCCTCGTTGTCGTCGCCGATCTGGAAGGGTCGGATCACCAGTACCCGCGCGCCGAAATGCGCGACGAACAAATGCAGCAGCCGCTCAATGACGAAAGATGATTCTCCGGAGCGATATTCCGGGAAGATGTTGATCGCCAACTCGCAGCGCTCGAAAAGCATTGCTCCAAAGCCGTAGCCGATCGGAACGCCGTTTTTGACCAGCATGTAGCCATGGCTCGCCTCGAGCGGCAGGCGAATTTCGAAGCGGCTTCCGTAGATGACGACCTGGACACCCCGACCGGGCTCGTGGAGATAGACTTCCTCCGGGCTCGCACCGATCAGCGGGTACAGTTCGCGGCAGCGCGATCCCAGGACTTCGACGATCGCGCGCACGTAATCGCGTCCCTGAGCCGGCGGGCGCAAGCGCAGAGGGGCGGCGGGGCGGGCAAGGTCGGCGCGCAAGTCGGAAGTGCGGCCCACCGCCGGGCCACGCTGGAAGAAAATGCGCTCGAACGGCACTCGGCGGCCCGTGCGCGACGCCTCGAAGTCCGACAGCGTCCAGAGTACCGGGATCTCGGCGCTTTCGTAGAGGATTTCCTGCAGCGGCCACGAAAACCCGGACGTGGCGAGCAGCCCGAGCAGCGCGTCAAGCGCGTTCGCATGCTCCGCGTCCCTGCCCAAGCGCAGCCACGCCTGCGGGTCGAAGTCGTCGTCGTTGTCTATCGCGTCGATCTCGTGCCACGAGACCGTGGGTGAAAACACCGCCAGCACGTTTGCCGTGTCGCTTTTCCGGTATGCATTCCAGTCGATTTCGAGACGGCCGGGGTAGAGGCGCGCGATCGTGCCGACGAAGCGATAGGTGAAGACGTTGCTGACGGGCGTGCCGACGATGCCGCTGTCAGTGAAAGCTGAGGCGACGGTGCCACGGCGCGCCGCCTTGTGCGCCTCGATGCGCGCCGCGAACGCGCGCAGTTGACGCTCGGCTTCCGCGAGGATAGCCGCGCCATCAGGGTAGGCGCGCAGGAACATCAACAGGTCGTGATACGCAGCAAGCACGTCAGCCCGGATCATCGGGACCTCCCGCAGACGGGACAGCAGTATCAACTTCTTGCGGGCGGCATCGCCAGTCGCGCCGACCTGACCTTTGAGACGCGTGAACTCACCGATCAGCGCGCGCGCCCCGGCTGCAGCGGGGGATAGACGTGCGTTACTCAGGGGCGGTTTCGGCATGTAGATCGGTCTCGTGACGTGCGCTCGGCGAATTTCCAAGTCACTCAGCTACCGCGATCCATTTGCCATGATGGCCTGACGCGGAGTCATATTGTCTCATACGACGATCCTTTATCAGCGAGCGGCCTGGCGGTCGCGAAGTTGGCGCGATTGTCGGCGATGCGGGTAAAATCGAGCTCCGATGAAAATCCTCGAATACGTCGGCCTCGACACTTCCCGCGTCAGCGCCAGCTATCGCAAGGTTGCTGACGCGATCGCCCGCCACGACTTCCACGCCGCACAGGTCAAGAAACTTGCCAATCTCAGTCACGGCAAGTTCTACCGGGCAAAGCTCGGCGGCGCCGACCGGCTGCTGTTTTCCCTGGTCCGCCACGAAGATGAAGTCTGCGCGCTGATGCTGGAAGTGATCGCCAATCACGATTACGACAAGTCCCGCTTCCTGCGTGGCGCGGCTATCGATGAAGCGAAGATTGCCGACGTCGAAGCGGCCGACGCCGTCAAGGAGGCACAGCCGGTGCGCTACCTGCACCCGGAGCGCACCGCGATTCACCTGCTCGACAAACCGCTTTCCTTCGACGACACGCAGGAAGCTGTCTACCGCCTGCCGCCACCTTTGATCGTAGTCGGCAGCGCCGGCAGCGGCAAGACGGCACTGACGCTGGAAAAGCTCAAGCACGCGGAAGGCGAGGTGCTCTACGTCACCCACTCCGCCTTCCTCGCCCAAAGCGCCCGGAATCTTTACTATGCCAACGGCTTTGAACACGGCGGGCAGGAAGCGGTTTTCCTTTCCTATCGTGAATTCGTTGAATCCATCCACGTACCGGCGGGACGGGAAGCAACCTGGCGCGACTTTGCCGGCTGGTTTGCGCGGATGCGGCAGACTTTCAAGGAGTTCGACGGTCACCAGGTTTTCGAGGAGATTCGCGGCGTGATTGCTGCCGGTGCCGGCGGTGTTTTGTCGCGAGATGACTATCGGATGCTCGGCGTGCGCCAGTCTATCTTTCCCGAAAGCGAGCGCGACCAGCTCTATGACCTCTTCGGGAAATATCGCGACTGGCTACGCGAGGCGAGGCTCTACGATCTGAACCTCGTCGCCCAGGAGTGGCAAGCGCTGGCCGCGCCGCGTTACGACTTTGTCGTGATCGACGAAGTGCAGGACATTACGACCGTCCAGCTTGCGCTGGTACTGAAGACCCTCAAGAATCCCGGTCATTTCCTGCTCTGCGGTGATTCGAACCAGATCGTTCATCCCAACTTTTTCTCGTGGGGACAGGTGAAGAGCCTGTTCTGGCGCGATCCGAAACTGGCCGAACGGCAGGAACTGCGGGTGCTCACCGCCAATTTTCGCAACGGGCTGGAAGCAACGCGCGTCGCCAACCAACTGCTGAAAATCAAGCAGCAGCGCTTCGGTTCCATCGACCGGGAGAGTAACTTTCTCGTGCAGGCGGTCGGCGGTGAACGCGGGCAGGTGGCGCTCATGCCGGACAAGGACGCCACGAAGCGCGAACTCGATCAGAAAATCCGCCAGTCCACCCAGTTCGCCGTCCTGGTAATGCGCGACGAGGACAAGGCCGAGGCGAAAAAGCATTTCGCCACGCCTCTGCTGTTCTCCATTCATGAGGCCAAGGGGCTGGAATACGAGAACATCGTGCTCTACCGTTTTGTCTCGGATCACCGGACCGAGTTCGCCGACATTGTCGAAGGCGTCGCCAAGGCCGATCTCGCCGTCGACACGCTGAATTACCGGCGCGCGAAGGACAAGAGCGACAAGTCGCTGGAGATCTACAAGTTCTTCGTCAACGCCCTTTACGTCGCGTTGACGCGCGCCATCAAGAACCTGTACGTGATTGAATCGGACACCGGACATCCGCTCTTTGGCCTGCTCGACATGGCCATTGGCGAAGTCAAGGTAGAGGCGAAACAGTCGACCCTGGAAGACTGGCAGAAGGAAGCGCGCAAGCTCGAACTCCAGGGGAAACAGGAGCAGGCGGAAGCGATCCGTCGCACCATCCTCAGGCAGACACCCGTGCCCTGGCCGGTGTTCGGAGAGGCGAAGGTCACTGAACTTCTGCTCAAAGTGTTTCGCGAACAGGCGCCGGGCAGCAAGATGAAGCAGCAACTCTATGATTGCGCCACCTGCTATGACGAGCCGGTGCTGGCGGAGTGGCTCGTTGAGGAGGCGAAGTTCGACGCGGCGAGAAACTTCAAGCAGCTACGCGCCACGCTCGCGCGCAAGACCTATATTCCCTATTTCGCCCACCACTTTAAAGACATTTTGCGGCAATGCGACCAACATGGCATCGAGCACCGCCTTCCGATGAACCAGACGCCGCTGATGGCGGCAGCGGCGGCGGGCAACGTGCCGTTGGTGGAAGCGCTGCTGGAGCGCGGCGCCGATCGGGAAGCGGTCGACCATTACGGCGGCAATGCCTTGCACTGGGCCCTGCGCGAAGCCTTCCGCGACCGGGAGTTCGCCCGCGGTCCTTTTGC
>JACPTJ010000076.1 GCA_016192835.1 Betaproteobacteria bacterium | reverse complement strand
GGTGCGCCGTCGCCGGATCACCGCTGAAAAAGTGGCGATCGCCGCAGTGATGGCCGGATGCCTCCCCGAGTACATGCCGGTCGTTGTTGCAACCATCAAGGCGATGTGCCAGCCGGAATACGCGCTGCATGGCAGTCCCGCCAGTACCGGCGGCAGCGCCCCGTTCATCGTGGTGAATGGACCGATTCGTCTGCGCCTCGGTATGAACGCCACGCACAATGCGTTCGCCAACGCGAGCCGCGCCAACGCCACCATCGGCCGCAGCGTGCGCCTGATTTTGCTGAACGTTCTCGGCGGGGTTCCCGGGCAGCTGGATCGCTCGACGCTGGGACATCCGGGCAAGTTCACGTTTTGCGTCGCCGAGGATGCGGAGGACTCTGGTTGGCTGCCGCTGTCGGTCGAACGAGGCGTGCCGGCGGGGACTTCGGCGGTGACTGTGATGCAAGTGGAATCGCCGCATCAGATCATGAATGAATGGACCCACGATCCCAAAGAAATCCTGGACACCTACATTGCGGCGATCCGCAGCAACATGTTGACCTACTCGATCTGGGAGGGGAATTACGCGTTTGTAATTCCGAAGCAGCACCGCGAGATTTTCGCTGCCGCGGGATGGAGCAAGCAGAACATCCGCGAGTACACGTTCGAGGCTGCGCGGGTAAAACGTGGAGAGTGGCGACTGGTCGGCAAGGCCGCGGTCGCTGGACGCAAGGATGAAGAACGGGTCTACCGTGCACTGCGCTCGCCGGACGACCTGCTCATCATCGCCGCGGGCGGGCCGGCGGGTGGATTTGGCGCCATTGTTCCGCCGTGGTATGGAAAAAAATCGCTTGCCGTTACCGTTCCGGTCGGCGTGTGAACGCGCGCAAACACAAGGAGGAAATGCCCATGACGCTCAGAGTACTGGATCCACGGCAGGCGGCTCAAGGCGAAGCCATGCGGATGGCTCCTGCACTGCCTTCGTTGAGCGGTGCGGTCGTTGGCCTTCTCGACAACGCCAAGATCGGCACGGGACGATTGTTCGATTTTGTCGAGGAGATACTGCGCGACGAACATGGCGTTCGCGAGTTTATCCGCCGGCGCAAGCCCGACGCCTCCCGGCCGGTGCCGCCCGAAATGCTCGCCGAGCTGAGCGGCGCGGACGCGATCCTCTCCGCGATCGGCGACTGAGGGAGTTGCTCGTCGTGCAGTCTGCACGACGCGATTGAAGCCGAACGGCTGGGCATTCCGGCCGTCGCCATCATTACCGACCGCTTTGTGCGCAGCGCGGAGTTGGTGGGCCAGCTCAACGGCTTGCCGGGCTACCCGTTTGCGGTGATAGCCCACCCGGTCGCCAACAACGACGACGCGGTGCTGCGCATTAAAGCGCAAGCCGCAGTGCGGGACATCGTGCCGCTTCTGGTTGCGCGCAAGGGCTGACGGTCGAGAGCACTTCGCGGCGAGGCCGAGACGCATGATTCAATCGGTCCTGGCGACACGGAAACCGCGAATGTAGACCCGGATGACAGTGGGACTCCCGACGCGGTACGCGGCGCGCAAGCCCAGTGGAGCGTCTTCCCAGGAACCGCCGCGTACCACGCGCAGGAAACAATCGCCAGCAGCCCATGCGCTCCCGTCCATCGGCGCGCCGCTGTAGTTCCCGTTCCAGCAGTCCTGCGTCCACTCCCACACGTTGCCTAACATATCGTATAGACCGAACGCATTGGCGCGATAACTTCCAACCGGGGCGGTGTAAGCGTATCGGTCAATGCAATTGGCGACATACCAGTTGCTCGCGCCCGGCACCTGCGCCTCAGCTGTGAGATCAGCCCCATTGGCATAGCCGCAGGACATATTTCCAGCATCGCCCCAAACACGCGTCGTCGTCGTACCTGCTCTCGCCGCGTATTCCCATTCGGCTTCGGTCAGCAAACGATAGTTCCTGCCGGTCTTCTGGCTGAGCCACCTCACATAGGCGCTGGCGTCGTCCCAACTGACACACGCCACAGGGTGCGGGTCGTCCTGAGCGTAGCCGGGGTTGCGCCAGTCTTTAGTCGGGTCTTTCTCAAACTCGGCCCCGGTCCAGACGAAACACCCGTCACTGCTGCGGCCTGTTGCCTCTGCGAACACCCGGTACTGCCCCCGCGTTACCTCGAATTTCCCCGCAGAAAAACTCTTCACATCCACCCCGTGCCGCGGCTGGCCGCGGTTACGAAATTGATCGGACAGGTTTTCGCGCTCTTCCTCACCCGGCGCCGTCCCCATCACGAATCGTCCCGCTGGAATTGCCACCATCTCCGGGCAATCCGCGCAGTCTTTGAAGACCGCGCCAGGAGCCCTGTCAGGGGGATCCTGCGCGGCCGCCACCGATTGCAACGCGACGAACATCAATACGGAAATGAGGACGAATTTCACCGCGTCACCGCTCCACACAGAGAAATCCCGCCAAGTGCCGATGCCAATTATAATCCGTTGAATTTCGGTGTAGGGTGCGCTTGCGCACCGATTGCCGGTTGGTGCGCAAGCGCACCCTACACCAATAACTTCGGGAGGAAGACGGTGCAGCGCAAAGAACTCGGCATTGCAGTGGTAGGCGCGGGCAGGATCGGTACTTTGCGCGCGCGGCTTGCGGCGAAACATCCGTCGGTGAATTTCCTCGCGATTTCGGACCGCGACCCCGCGCGCGCGCGTTCGCTCGCCGAGCAGGCCGGCGCCGACTTGCACTCGCGCGATAACATCGAAATCATCTCGCGGCCCGAAGTCAACGCGGTGATTGTCTCCACTCCCGAGGGCGAGCACGCCGCCGCCGTGTGCAAGGCGCTGGAGCTCGGCAAGCCGGTGCTGGTGGAGAAGCCCATCGCGCTCACGCTCGCCGACGCCGACCAGATCCTCGCCACGCTCAGGCAGACGGGCGGCAGCCTTCGCGTCGGCTACAGCCGGCGCTTCAAGGAGTGTTTCCTGCGCGCGAAGGAGCAAATGGTGCAGGGGCGGCTGGGACGGGTCGTCGGCGGCACCGCGCGGGTCTACAATTCGCGCGCCCAGGCATTTTCGATTCTGAAGCGCGATCCGCACGCGACACCGGTCATGGACGTGCTGACGTATTACGTGGACCTGATGTGCTGGTTTCTGGAAGGCAATCCGCCGGTGGAAGTCGTGGCGCGCGGACAGACCGGTATTTTCAAGGAGGCGGGTTACAGCGCACACGATGTGACGTGGGCGATCGTCACGCTGGCCGACGGCGCGGTGATCAACCTGGGCGTGAGCTACGCGCTACCCACCCGCTATCCCACGCTGGGGCAGTCGGACCGCGTCGAGCTGCTCGGCTCCGAAGGCACGATGATCATCGACGACGATCACATGGACCACCTGCTTTTTTCCGAGAAGGGCATTCCTCACGCCTATGTTCCCGATCATCACGTCAACATGGCGTTCCTCGGCAGCAACACCGCGGGTGACTGGGCGGTCGGCGACTTCTGGGGACCGCTCGGCAACGAGACTCGCGCGTGGCTCGACCACCTGGTGACGGGAAGTCCGACCGTGCATACCACTCCCGAGCAGGCGCGCATCAATCTCGAGACCACCGTCGCGATCGAGCGCGCGGTTGCAACCGGCAAGTCCGTGCGGTTGCCGCTCGAAACCTGATTTGGAGGATCCCGCGATCCGCGCGCGCGTCTACGCCCCGCAAAACCGAAAGCGGTTGCCGGCCTGTTTGGCGTTATACATGGCGGTATCCGCCGCCTTGATGAGCGTGTCCATGTCTTGAGCGTCGGCGGGATAAATCGCGATGCCAATGCTCGCGCCGATGCTGACTTCGCGCTCGTGGCCGCTCAATTTGAAGTTCGTCGACAGCGCGCCGATGATTTTCCCGGCGACCTTTGCGACGTCCTCGCGACTGGTGATTGAAGGCAGAATCACGGCGAATTCGTCGCCCCCCATGCGGGCGAGCGTGTCGGATTCGCGCAACTCGTCCCGGACCCTGCCGGCGACGCGTTTCAACAGCTCATCGCCGGCATCATGTCCAAGCGTGTCATTGACGGCCTTGAATTTGTCGAGATCGATGTAAAGCAGCGCCAACTCCTGATGGTCGCGTTTGCTCAGCCTTATTGCATGATTCAAGCGGTCATAGAAAAGCAGCCGGTTCGGAAGATCCGTGAGGCCGTCGTGATGCGCCAGATGCTGGATACGCGCCTCGATCTGCTTGCGCTCGGTGAGGTCGCGGAAAATGGCGGCGCTGCCGATAATATTACCGCGATCATCCTTGATCGGGGACACGCCGAGCGAGACATCGATCCGGCGCCCGTCCTTGGCAATGCGCACGGCCTCGTGGGTCACGGTGCCGCCCGCGGTGACTTGCTTGCGATTCGCCGCGATTCGAGCCTGTTCTTCGGGCGGGAACATCTGCGTCAGATCCTGGCCAATCACTTCCGCCGCGGTCCAACCCAGCAGTCTCTCGGCCGCGGCATTCCAAATCACGATCTTGCGATTCAGATCGCGGCCGACGATGGCATCGTTCGAGTTCTCGACGATCGTGGCGATCTGGCTGCGAACTCGCTCGGCGCTTTCTTTGTCGCGACGTTCGGATCTGGATATGAGCAACAGTGTGACCGCCAGCAGCAACGCCGTAGCCAGCGCGCCGGAGATGAGATAGTTGGTGCGTTGCGCATGGTAAGTGGCCAATACCGTGTCTGCGGCTTGTCCGACGTACACGGTCAACGGGTAGCGGCCGGCTTTGTGGTACGAATAAAAACGCTCCACCCCGTCGACCCTGGACTTGCGGCGGAACTCACCTGACATCGCATCGTCCGGGCCGAGTCCCGGGGTATTACTCAATGAAACGGTGGCCGCTTTAAGGAGCTCGCGCGAGTGGGCCAGCACCTGCCCGTCGGAGCGCGCGAGTGCAATGATTCCTCCTTCGCCCAGTTCGATGTCGTGGTAAGCGCGCTCCAATGCCGGGGGCGGCACAGCAAACACCAGCACGCCCGCAAATTGCTTGCGGCGGTCAAAAATGGGGCGCGTGAACCGGATCGTCCATTGCTTGGTCACCCGGCCAACCACAGGCTCGCTGATGTCCAGCGCGTCGGCAGCGCGCTCCTTATGTACCCTGAAGTACGGCCGATCGCTGACGTCAAGGCGCTGCCAAGTGGGCAGGCTGCCGTAGATGGTCCGGCCGTTTGCTCCAAAGACCAACACCTGGGAGACCGACTGGTCCTTGAGGATATCCTGCTTCCGCGCAACCGCGGCATCGAAAGATCCGGGATCCCGGATCCATTCATCGCGGAGATGCTGCAGCGTGATGTCGATTGCCCTGACCGCTGACGCCACGTGCTGGGCGAGGCTGCGCGCCAGGTTGCGTCCTTCGGCGCCCGCCCGGTTGATGGCCTGACGATGCGCCGCATTCAACGCCACGGCGATTGCCGCCCACAGCACCATGGTGACGAGGCCAAACGCAACGAAAAGCCGGAATCTGGCGGATCGCGTGGGGATGATCATGTTGTAACGAACCGGCTGGCCCACAGATCCCGACTTGTCCCGGAGCTCCGCAATTATTGAGCTGCGGAAATCTTGTTGTCACGCACGACTTTGCCCCAAAGCTTCATTTCTGCCGCGAGGTGCCGGGTGAACTCCTGCGGCGTAGATGCCCGAATTGTCATACCCAGCCTCTCCAGACGGGTGCGCGTTTCGGGGTGGGCGAGTATCCGGCTCATTTCCGCATGAATTTTCTGGAGAATCGGCTTGGGTACGCCCGTGGGCGCGACGATGCCCCACCACGAGTGAACTTCGAATCCCGGAAATCCCTGCTCGGCTATGGTCGGAACATCGGGCCACTGCGCCATGCGCGCGGCGGATGAGACCGCCAGGGCTCGCACTCGCTTGGCTTGCACGAAGGGCGAGACAAAGAAAAAAGTGCCCATCTGCATGGTGATCTGCCCACCGATCAGATCGGTCATGATCTGGGCCGGACCTCGATAGGCAACCTGCGTGGTTTTGAAACCGGCTTTTTGCTCGAGTGACGCGATTGCCAGATGTCCGCGGCTGCCGACGCCGCTTGAGCCCAGAGTCAACGCCCCGGGTTTGAGTTTGGCGGCCGCGATCAAATCGCCGAGCGTCCGGTAAGGCGCCGCAGCATTCACGACCAATCCATACGGGGAAGTCGCGAACAGCATGATCGGGGTGAAGTCCTTGACGGTGTCGTACGGAAGTTTTTTCTGCAGATAGGGATTGGTCGCGAGATTGTCGAATACCACCAGATAGTTGTAACCGTCAGGCGAGGATTTGGCGGCCATCGCCGCACCCACCACGCCGGTGCCGCCGGGGCGGTTCTCGACGATGAATGGCTGGCCAAGCGCGTTCGACAGATGGTCGGCCATGAGCCGCGCGATCTGATCGGAAGATCCGCCTACGCCAAATGCGCAAATGAAACGAACTGGTTTCGCCGGCCAATCCTGGGCGGCCGCAGGCTGTGACAGGAACAGAGCGCCGAAACCGGCCGCAAGCCAATTCATTGTTTTCATATCAGCCCCCCTTCCTTGATTGAAATGCGAGTATACGTCGGGTCGGAGCTCGCGGGGTGCAGCGAGACAAAAAGCTCGGTCTAGTATACATTTGCGGCTCGGCGCGGGAATTTGAACTGGGAAAGGTCAATGTCATGAATGCACTTCAGCGTACGGCGCTCGATGCGTCCCGGCTGGAGATTCTTTCGAACGCGCTGAACGCGATTACCGAAGAAATCCAGCTCACGTTGCTGCGCTCGGCCTATTCGCAGGTGGTCAAGGAGGCGCAGGATGCCTCGTGCGCCATTTTTACCGCCGAGGGGCGCATCGTGGCGCAGCCGGTGGTCATTCCCGGCCATTTGGGATCGATGCGTTTTTTGCTGGCGGATATTCTTAAAGAGTTTCCCGCGGCAGATATGCGGCCAGGGGACGTTTTCATGAACAACGATCCCTATCATGGCGGCAGCCACCTGCCGGACATCGGCGTGTTCCGGCCGATTTTCCATGAGCAGCGGCTGATCGCGTTTGCCGGATGCCTGATTCACTACACCGATGTCGGCGGGATGGTCCCGGGCAGCAATCCGGTATCGGCTACCGAGTTATACCAGGAGGGCCTCGTGATCCCGCCGGTCAAGTTGTGCGATGCAGGCCGGGAGAACAAGACGCTGATCGACCTGATCTGCGCCAATGTGCGGGGTCCGGATATTTTTATGGGCGATCTGCGCGCGCAGGAAGGGGCGCTGGTCAAGGGCGAGCAACGGTTGCGGGACCTTTTGGATCGCTACGGCTACGACGGCGTGAGCAACGCGATGGAGATGCTGATCGATTACACGGAGAAGAAGACGCGCGAGGCGATCCGGGCGATTCCGAACGGCGTCTACGAGTTTGCCGATTACATGGATCACGATGGCGTGGATCTCGCGAAGCCGGTCAAGATCGCGGTGCGGCTCGAAGTCTTCGACGACCGGCTAGCATTCGATTTTACCGGCACCGATCCGCAGGTCAGAGGCCCGCTGAACGCGCCGCTGTCGAAGACCTGGACCACCATATTCTACTGTGTGCGGTGCGTGCTGCCGGACGACATTCCGTTCAACGACGGACTCACGCGGGTAGTCGAGGTGTACGTTCCCGAAGGCACACTGCTCAACCCGCATCATCCCGCTCCGGTCAACGCGCGGTCGGTGACGGTCAACCGCATCGCCGACGTTGGGCTCGGGGCGCTCGCGTTGGCCGTTCCCGAGCGCATTGGCGCGCAGTGCTGTGGGGTGCCGACGGGGGTTTCCTTCGGCGGCGTCGATCCGAGAACCGGGCGCAACTTCGTTTTCTATGAAAGTTATTGCGGCGGCATGGGCGGGAGCCAGACGACAGACGGCGCCGACGCGATCAGCACCGGGAGCTCGAACGCGATGAACATTCCGGTCGAGTCGATCGAAATGGACTATCCGATCCGCATGGTGCGCTACGAACTGGTTCCCGATTCGGGGGGGAGCGGCAAATTCAGGGGCGGGCTCGGGCTGTTGCGCGAGTACGAAATGCTCGCCGAGCGTGCGACGGTAAACGTGCGCGGCGACCGCGCAGTATTCGCGCCGCGCGGGCTTTACGGCGGCGGCAACGGCAGTTTCGCCACCTTATTCCTGGAGCGCGACGACGGCTCGATGGAAAAAATTCCCAGCAAGTACGGCAGCCATATCAAGCGCGGCCAGCATCTCAGGATCATGACGCCTGGAGGCGGCGGGTTCGGAGACCCGCGTGAGCGCGACCGCGCCGCGCTCAGGCGCGACTTCCTGGACGGCAAGGTTTCGGCTGAGAAGATAAAGCAGGACTACGGCGTGAACATTCGCAGCGAAGCCGTAGGTCATCCGTCGGCACCAAAGGGTGGGACGTAACGATGTATCTGCCGCTGCGGTTACGAGCAAAGGGCAGGAGGCCTGAGTGATACGCGGGCTCATTTGCGTTGTGCTTTTGCTCTGCTCTACGGCGGCGTATTCCCTTGACCCGATACTCCTGCTGTTGGTGCGCATGATGCGGGATCACGCGATTTCGGCTTCGGTCGAAGCCGGCGTTAACTCGCTGCGGCAGGACGCGCCGCCGCAAGCGCCGAAATTCGGTTACGGGCCGCCGAAGCCGCTGGAGCCGCAAGGCAACGCAGAACAGCGACTGCGCAAGCTGATCGACGAGAGCCTGTTGCATCTGTCCGCGGTGCAGCGCGATGCGGTGTTTGCCGGTATGCAGAAAGTCCTGAGGGATCCGCAATACGCACAACACAGCTCGCAGATCCTGGCCGAATTCACGTCGACAGCGCTAGCTTTGCGCGAAGGTTACCTCCAGCTCGACCGGCTTTCATATTCGCAGAAGAAGGCGCTGGTGTTGCAGGCCCGCAAAGAATTCCAGCGCTTGTCCGCCGGGGAGCGCCAGCATCTGCTCGAAGTGCTGCAAGCGGGCATGCTGCCGGTGCCACGCGACATCAGTGAGATCATGCTCGCCGAGTTCGACTTCGCGTCCAAGGCGGCGGGCACCGAGCGCAGGCCCGACTGAATGTCGGCGGGAGTACCCCAGTCAAGCTTGACGCCCACCCGTCCACTTAGACAAAGGCGCGCAAAACGCGATATAGTTCGGCCTGAACTCCGGACCGCGCCAGCGCACCGGGTCGCAACACTACTGACAATTCGTTCATTCATGACTGATACACACGCGGCCAATCGCCGCGAAGATCTGCGCTTGATCACCGGCCGCGGACGCTACGCCGCGGACTGGAATCTGCCCGGCCAGCTGCATGCGTGTTTCCTGCGCTCCGACCGCGCGCACGCGGAAATCGTGGCGCTCGATGCCGGGCCGGCGCTCAAATGCCCCGGCGTAGTCGCGGTATACACCGGAGCGGATGCGGTTGCCGCCGGCTACACGCAGTTTCCCAGCCTGATGACGTTTAAGGGTCGTGGTGGCGCGGAAATATTGAAGCCCGCGCGCCCGGTACTGGCGGCGGGCAAAGTGCGCTATGTCGGAGAGACGGTCGCGATGGTCGTCGCGGAATCCGCACTCGCGGCACAGGACGCGCTCGGCGCGATCGCCATCGAATACCGCGATTCTCCGCCGGTGGTCACCACCAAAGACGCGCTTGCGGCGGGCGCGCCGCAGCTGCATGCGAACGTTCCCGGCAACCTGTGTTTTGAATGGGAAAGCGGTGACGCGGCCGCGGTTGCCAGGGCATTTGAACAGGCGGCGCACGTGACGCGTCTCAAACCCATCACCACTCGCGTTGCGCCAAATCCCATGGAGCCGCGCGCGTGCGTCATCAATTACGATGCCGCAAGCGGCAGCTACGATATTTATTCCCCTTCCCAGGGAATCAACATGCTGCGCCGGCAGTTTTCGGTGCTCACCGGCGTGCCCGAGGAAAAACTGCGGCTGCACCTGCACGACACGGGCGGCAGCTTTGGCCAGCGCAGCGCGGTCTACCCCGAGTATGCGGCGCAGATGATTGCCGCGAAGAAGCTCGGCCGGCCGGTCAAGTGGGTGGCGTCGCGCTCCGAATGTTTCATGTCCGACAGCCACGGCCGCGCCATCGATATTACCGGCGAACTCGCGCTGGACCGCGACGGCAGATTTCTCGCCGCCCGCTACCAGTTCGACTGCGACATGGGCGCGTACCTGACGCCGACGGGTTGCGTCAGCCATTTGCGCAATCCGGCAACGTGCATGACCGGCGTCTACCGCATCCCCGCGCTGCACGGCAGCTTCCGAGTCGTGCTCACCAATACGGTGCCGGTTGCGGCGTATCGCGGCGCCGGGCGGCCCGACATCGCTTACGCCGTCGAGCGGCTGGTCGACCAGGCCGCACGCGAGCTCAACATCGACCGCGACGAACTGCGGCGCCGCAACTTTATCCCGCTCGACGCATTTCCCTACAAGACTCCGACGATGGGCGTCTACGAGCAATCGGACTTCGCCGGCTGTCTCGACCAGGCGCTCAAAGCCGCGGATTGGAACGGTTTCGCGCCGCGGCGCGCCGCGGCGGGCAAGCGCGGCAAGTTGCGCGGCATCGGGATGGCGACCGTCATCGAGGGAACCGGCGCCGGCATTTATCCCAAGGACCAGATCGCGATCGAATTCGATGCGCAGGGCAGGCTCATGGTTTACACGGTCAGCCTGTCCTCAGGTCAGGGTCACGAAACGACGTTTGCGGCGATAGTCGCGCAGACCCTCGGCGTGGCGCCGGAAGCGGTCACGCTGCGCCAGAGCGTTCAGGGCAAGGACCTGATCGGCAATCACACCGGCGGCTCGCGTTCGCTGGTCGGCGCCGGCAGCGTCTGCAAAATCGCAGCGCAGAAGCTGATCGAGCAGGCGAGGCCGCTTGCCGCGGAGGAGCTCGAGCTCGAGCCGTCGCAGCTCGATTACGCCGCAGGCGCATTTCGCCAGCGCGGCGGCGAAAAAATGATCGGCCTGCTGGATCTCGCGCGCAGGCATGCCGGCAGGAACCCGCATCCGCTGGACCTCGTGGCCGAAGGCACGGTCGGCTCGACGTTCCCGAATGGCTGCCATATTGCCGAGGTCGAAGTCGATCCCGAAACCGGTGTGACCGAGATTGTCTCCTACGTTGCGGTCGACGATTGCGGCAACGTGATCAACCATAGCGTGGTCGAAGGCCAGATACACGGCGGCGTGACGCAGGGCGCCGGGCAGGTGTTTGGCGAGCACGCGATGTACGACCCGGGCAGCGGTCAGTTGCTGACGGGCAGCTTCAGCGACTACTTCATGCCGCGCGCGGGATTTATCCGGGATATCAAAATGAACGAACACGCGGTGCCGAGCAAACTCAATGTGCTCGGCGCCAAGGGCGTTGGCGAATCGGGCTGCACGGCTTCGCTGCCGACGCTCGCCAATGCCACGCTTGACGCGTTGCGGCCGCTCGGGATACAACATCTCGACATGCCGTTTACGCCGGGCAAGCTGTGGCACGCGATGCAGGCGGCAAAATCAAAATAGGGCGCTATGTTCGAATTCAAATATCTGCAAGTCAAAACCCTGTCCGAAGCGGCTGCGTTCGTTGCCGCCAATCCGGACGCGAAGCTGCTGGCCGGCGGCATGACGCTGATTCCCACACTCAAGCAGCGGCTCGCACAGCCGTCGCATCTGGTGGACATCGGGGGATTGCCGGAATTGCGCGGCATCGAGGTCAAGGACGGCAGGCTGAGGCTCGGTCGCGAACAACGATCCCGCGGCCGATTATCCGGCCGCGGTGCTCGCGCTGGGAGCAACGATCGTTACCACGCGCCGTGAGATCGCCGCTGGGGATTTCTTCCAGGGCATGTTCGCGACCGCGCTTGAAGAAGGCGAAATCATCGTGCGCTTGTCGTTTCCGCTGCCGCAGCGCGCGGCCTACGCGAAATTCCCGCAGCCCGCATCGGGGTACGCAATGACGGGAGTGTTCATCGCTGAAACAAAAACGGGAATACGGTTGGCGGTGACCGGCGCGGGGCCGGGCGTATTCCGCTGGAGCGACGCGGAAAGCGCGCTGGCAAAGAAACTGCACCCGGCGGCGCTCGACGCGTTGGCGGTCGCCGCCGACGATATGAACGAAGACATCCATGCGACGCGTGAATACCGCGCCAACCTGGTCAAGGTGATGGCGAAGCGCGCAGTGCAGAAACTATTAGATTAGTAATTGGTGATTAGTAATCACCAATCACCAATCACCAATCACCAATCACGGATACCATGGCCAAGATCGAACTCACCGTTAATGGCGCCAGGCACTCTCGCGAAGTCGAAGACCGCACGCTGCTGGTGGACTTGCTGCGCGACCAGCTCGGGCTCACCGGCACCCATGTCGGCTGCGACACCAGCCAATGCGGATGCTGCACCGTGCACGTCAACGGGCGCGCGATCAAGTCGTGCACCATGCTCGCGGTTCAGGCGAATGGCGCCGAAGTCGTGACGATCGAGGGAATGGCTCAAGGCGGCAAGCTGCATCCGGTGCAACAGGCCTTCACGGATTGCCACGCATTGCAATGCGGGTTCTGCACGCCGGGCATGATCATGGCGGTCACCGCGTTGCTCAAGGACAACCCGCATCCGAGCGATGAAGAGATCTACCACGGGTTGGAAGGCAACCTGTGCCGCTGCACTGGCTACATCAACATCGTCAAAGCGGTAAAGCAGGCCGCGCAGACACTGTGGTAACCCTCTACCGCCGCTTCCGGCCACGGGCACTGCCTTAGCCTCGGGTGCCGCCCGCAACCGGTAACGCTTAGTGGCTGTGCTTGAGGCCCGCCGGTTTTTCAAAAATCCTGGCGATCAGCCGCTTGACCCCGTTCACTACCCACAGATAGCCATCGACGAGTGCTTCGGCATTACGCAGCGCATTGAGCGCAACTTCACGCTCGCTTGCGCTCATCGACGTCCGCTGGATGCGCGCATAAAGGTCTGTATTTGCTGATTTTTCGTTAAAGCGTTCCATTTTCATCTCCGGTCTTGGTAAAATTCCTAGGCTTGATCGGGCAAGATTTACTATTGCCACAAATCTCCTGTTACGCAATTATAGACCTGAAGAATATTGTTTTGTTGCATCGCACCACATGATATATTGTGACAGATCGAGTTAGAATAACTAATCTAATATGCCTGGACGGTTACCCCCACTCAATGCGCTTAAGGCTTTCGAGTCCGCCGCGCGCCATTTGAGCCTGAAGCGTGCGGCGCAGGAACTGAACGTGACGCCCGCAGCGATCAGCCACCAGGTCAAGGCGCTTGAAGACTATCTCGGAGTCAAGCTGTTTCTGCGCCTGAATCGCGCGCTCAAGCTGACCGCAACGGCCCGGGCGGCATTGCCCAAGCTGAGCGAGGGGTTCGGCAGTCTGGCGCAGGCGGTTGCCGCCCTGCGGCCGCAAACCGACAGCGGGCAGGTGACTGTGAGCGTGGCGCCGTCGTTTGCCACCCGCTGGCTGATGCCTCGGCTACATCATTTTTTCGCGGTCCACCCCGAGATCGACGTGCGGGTATCGGCGCGAATGCGGCTCGTCACCCGGGGTGGGCAGGCGAGCGCGGCCGAACGTACCACCATCGAGAACTGGCTGGAGGAGTCCGATCTCGCGATCCTCTATGGGCATGGCGATTACCCGGGTTTTCGCGTCGACAAGCTGTTCGCGTTGACCGTCGCACCGATCTGCAGCCCACAGTTGATGCGCGGCGAAAACCCCTTGCGGGAGCCGCAGGATCTGAGCCATCACACCCTGCTGCATGACGACACCGGCATCCTGTACGATGGCGTCGCGTTCTGGGACGTGTGGCTCAAGGCGGCTGGCGCGAGCGATGTCGACGCCAGCCGTGGTTCACATCTCAGCCACGCCGTGCTCGCGCTCGAAGCGGCGCTCGACGCGCTCGGCGTGGTCGCGACGTTCCCGGTGCTGGCGGCTGCGGAACTGGCTGCCGGCCGCCTGATACTGCCGTTTGCGTTCCAAGCTCCGTTGCAGTCGGCGTATTACCTCGTATGCGCCGAGGGCGCGGAGCTGCGCACCTCAGTGGCTGCGTTTCGCGATTGGCTGTTGGCCGAGGCGTCGCAGCAGGAACATCATTGAAGAGAAGTTCTTGCCTAACAGCGATTGCAACCCTGCCGGAGAGAAATAATGGAATGGCTCACTGACCCCCAGATATGGATAGCGCTCGCGACCCTGACCGCGCTCGAAATCGTGTTGGGAGTGGACAACATCATTTTCATCTCGATCCTTGTCGGCAGGCTGCCCGGGCATCAACGCAACCGCGCGCGCGTTATCGGGCTCGGGCTGGCAATGGGAACGCGCATCTTGCTGTTGCTGTCGCTGGCGTGGGTCATGACGCTGACCGACCCGCTGTTTGCGGTATTGGGCAAGGAAATCGGGGGGCGCGACATCATCCTGATCGGCGGCGGGCTGTTCCTGCTTTGGAAAAGCGTGCACGAAATTCACGCTTCGCTGGAGGGAGTGGAAGAGGGGCCGCGCGCGGCGCTGCAGGCGGGATTTGGCGCGGTGCTGATCCAGATTGCGGTTATCGACATCGTGTTCTCGCTCGATTCCGTGATTACGGCGGTCGGGATGGTTGACGAGGTACCGGTGATGGTGGCCGCGATCGTCATCGCGGTGCTGGTGATGATGTTTGCCGCCAGGCCGATCGGCGAATTCGTCGACCGCCATCCGACGATCAAGATGTTGGCCCTGTCGTTCCTGATCATGGTCGGCATGGCGCTGGTGGCTGAAGGCTTCGATTTTCACGTGCCGAAAGGCTATATCTATTTCGCGATGGCGTTTTCGGTGGCGGTCGAGATGCTCAATCTCAGGTTGCGCAGGCGTCTGGAGCCGGTGCGGCTGCACAAGGCCATGAGCGAAAGCGATCGCCAGTGAGATTCCGGCTGCGCCGCACACGCGTTTCATTATGTCAGGCGCTCTAAGCATGCGGTTGGACTCCAATGCGCTGCGCGAATTGAGAGAGGAGCGCCTGCGCCGAACCGTTGAGCTTTGTTTTGACGCCCATCCTTTTTACCGCCTTCGCTGCCAGCAGCTTGGCCTCAGGCCCAGGGACATTCAAAGCCTCGACGATCTGCAAAAGCTCCCGTTGGTCCGCAAAGCCGATTACATGGCTAACCCGGAAGACTTTCGCCTTCAGGCAGCCGATGTGCCCGGCCTCTCGTTTGAGGAGAAGACGTTTTGGAACGTCGCCTATACGACCGGCACAACCAGCGGCAAGCCATCCCCGTTCTTCAATACCACGCACGATCACTATCAAAATCTGCTGCAGTCGGGCCGCTGCGCTGAAGCTGAGGGAATTGGGCGAGGAGACCTGATCGCAAATCTGATTCCGCTTTCGGCCGTGCCGACCGGGGGATTTCTTATCGTCGGTCGAACGGGAGACGTTCTCGGTGTCCCCGTAGTTAGCGCAATGACTGGGGCAAAGCACCCGGCATATTCAATTCGTCGTACGCTCGATGAGGCTATCGATTGCCTGGTGGCTGCGGACCCCACTGTGTTTTGGGGTATCCCAAGCTTCGTGCGGCATT
>JACPTJ010000071.1 GCA_016192835.1 Betaproteobacteria bacterium | reverse complement strand
GGCGCACGATGATGCTGCCGGCCGGAATCAGCTCTCCGCCGTAAGCTTTTACGCCGAGCCGCTTGGCGTTTGAGTCGCGGCCGTTACGCGAACTGCCGCCTGCTTTCTTGTGTGCCATGACGCTTCTCTCCTCAGCCTGCGATGCCGAGAATTTCGATCTCGGTGTAATTCTGACGATGACCCTGGCTCTTGCGGTAGTGCTTGCGCCGGCGCATCTTGAATATGTGTACTTTGTCGCCGCGTCCCTGCGACACGACCTTGGCTTTGACCGACGCACCGCTGACCAACGGCGTGCCGAGCGCAACGGTCTCGCCGTCCGCAACCATCAATACCTGGTCGAGCACGACCTCGCTGCCGACCTCGGCCGCGATCTGTTCGATTTTGAGCTTTTCCCCGGAGGCGACGCGGTATTGCTTGCCGCCGGATTTGATGACCGCATACATGATTGGACCCTTTTTAGCCGCCTGACTTGCCGGATTCGGAAAACCGCGCATTATACCCAAGCACGATTCTTTAGTCAAAGCAATAACCTATCTCAAGATTGCCCGTAACGTGCGCCGTGCGCCGGCATTTCTTGCGCTGCACCGCACCGCGCGGATATTGTTGCGGCAGGTTCCGGTAAAATGGCGCACGTGCCGGAACGGCCGGGCGCCTTGCTGGCGCGGCTCGCACCGCGCCCTGGCGGTGCCGGTTATCTCATATCTCAAGAAGCCCGATGTCCATCTCAGCGATTCAGGATTTTGTTGCCGGCGACTGATTCGAAACCGGCTCGCCTCCGACGTGGCGCTGGTGCGCCAGGTCGCGGAATACATCGTTAACAGTGGCGGCAAGCGCCTGCGCCCGGCGCTGGTGATACTGTGCGCCGGCGCATTCGGCTATCAGGGTCCGCACCACCATCAGCTCGCGGCAGTGATCGAGTTCATTCATACCGCAACCTTGCTGCATGACGACGTGGTCGACGCCTCCGAGCTTAGGCGCGGCCGCCCCACCGCCAACGCGTTGTTCGGCAACGCGGCGAGCGTGCTGGTGGGCGACTTCGTCTATTCGCGCGCCTTCCAGATGATGGTCGAGGTCGAAAGCATGCGCGTCATGCAGGTGCTGGCCGATGCCACCAACGTGATCGCCGAGGGCGAGGTGCTGCAACTGATGAACTGCCACAATCCTGACACTGACGAACACAATTACCTGCAGGTGATCCGCTACAAGACCGCCAAGCTGTTCGAGGCGGCGACCCGGCTCGGCGCGATCCTCGGCGGCGCGACGCCCGGGCAGGAGCACGCGGTGGCGAGCTACGGCATGCATCTGGGCACCGCATTTCAGCTGATCGACGACGTGCTCGATTACTCGGGCGACAACCTTGCGACCGGCAAGAACGTCGGTGACGATCTGGCTGAGGGCAAGCCGACGTTGCCGTTGATTTACGCGATCCGGCACGGTACCGCCGCCGAGGCGGCGCTGATCCGCAAGGCCATCGAGGCCGGTGGCCTGGGCGAGCTCGAGCAAGTGGTCGCGGCGATTCATCGCACCGGCGCGCTCGACTACACGCGGCATCAGGCCGGGGCTGAAGCGCGCACCGCGAGCGCCGCGCTGGCGGCGCTGCCAAATTCAAAGCAGCGTGATTTTTTGCTACAATTGGCAGACTTTGCAGTAACGAGGAATTACTAGCTGTCAGCCATCACGGCCAGCCTTCCGTGGCGAAACATGCGCGGGTTGGCCGCATGTTTTTCCGGCGGCTGAATGCTGACAGCTGAAGGCTTGAATCGGGGTGTAGCTCAGCCTGGTAGAGTACTGCGTTCGGGACGCAGGAGTCGGAGGTTCGAACCCTCTCACCCCGACCATTAACGACGCGGCTGTGGAGGATCTACCGCCTCCGCCGCCTGATGCCGTCGTTATACCGAGAGCCACCGCCGAACGGACAACGTAGGGTGGGTTAAGCAATGCGTAACCCACCATTTTGGGCATTTGCACGGTGGGTTACGGCGCAAAATGCGCGCCTAACCCACCCTACGAACCTCGGCTCAGAGGTAGATTAACGCATAAGGAAGTGCCATTGTAGTCTGAGTTCACCATTGTAGTCTGAGTTCATTTCATATTTCGGGGGCGCCAAGCTTTGAGCAAGCTTTTTCTCATCGTTCTGGTTTTCGTGGGGGTCTGGTGGATACTGAAAAAATACCGCGATTCCCTGACACGGAAGGAGCCGCCATCCGCCGGTGCGGTCGAAGACATGGTGCGCTGCGCCCACTGCGGGGTACATCTGCCGCGCAGCGAAAGCCATTCTGGCGGCGGCAGGTTTTTCTGCAGCGAAGAGCATCTGCGCCTGCACGGTTAGAGCGCCTAACATAATGAAACACGCGATGCGCTGGCACGATTTTGGCTCAGGGCGCGAAGAAAGGCCCGCGGCTTAGTCATTCTAAGCAAGGGACTTTCGACAATGCCATGGGCCAAAACTCGCGCCAGCCCCATTATTCGTATATGGTTGGTTCTAATGTTGTTTGGGGTTGCGGCCAGAATCGGCGCTAACGTCGTTGCTCGACTTGCCAATATTCTGGATATTGGCTGCGTCGAGCGCCTCGCCAGCACCAATTCTGGACCGCAACGCACGTGCGTTTCATTATGTTAGGCGCTCTTAGGAGCCCATGGCGTCCGTCACGCAGATTGAACCGCAGCAACTGGCGCTGAATCCGCCGGCGTCCTTGTCCGAGCCGCCGGATTATTACTGGCGCACCCTCTATTTCTTCAACGGTTATCGGTCGGTCGTCGCGCTGTTGCTGCTGGCGACCATCGCCGTATTCGGCAATACGCTGTCGTTCGGCTCGACGGACTTCGGGCTGTTCGTCTACGTCAGCGCGGGCTACGTGATATTCAGCATGCTCTGCTTCATGGTGATCGCCTGGCGCCGGCACTTCCAGTTGCAGCTTGGGGTCCAGGTCGGCGCCGACATCCTGTTCATCGTGGTGCTGATGTTCGCGAGCGGCGGCATTTCGAGCGGGCTCGGTTTGCTGCTGCTGTCGGGGCTTGCTGCAGCGGGACTCATCAGCCGCGGCCGGTTGACGCTGTTTTACGCTGCGCTCGCGAGCATCGCGGTGCTGCTCGAGCAAACGGTGGAAGTGCTGTGGTTCTACGGGCCTACCACGCAATACGTGCAGGCGGGACTGCTCAGCATCGGCTATTTCACGACGGCGTGGGTTGCGCACACCCTCGCCAGGTACCTGGTTGCGACCGAGCAGCTGGTTGCGCAGCGCGAAATCGATCTCGCCAACATGGCGGAAGTGAGCCAGCTGGTGATTCAGGACATGCAGGACGGGGTGCTGGTGGTCGATGCCCACGGCCTGATCCGGCAGTACAACGCGCGTGCCGAGGCGATGCTGGGTTCACTGCGACAGCCGCACCGGCGCGAGCTGAACCTCAGGCAATATGCGCCGCGGCTCGCCGAGAAGCTCGATGAATGGCTCGGGAGTCCGGTGTCCGGAAGCAATGAGATGAGCGCGGTCGCGCTCAACAATAAAGTGAGCGCGCGTTTCGTGCCGGTCGGCCGCACCCGCAACGTCGGCGCGGTGATTTTTCTCGAGGACTTGACGCGGGTGCAGGAGCAGGCGCGCCAGATGAAGCTCGCGGCACTCGGCCGGCTCACCGCCAACATGGCGCACGAAATCAGGAACCCGCTGTCGGCGATCAGCTACGCCACCGAATTGCTGCAGGAAGAGCCGGTGGTGGGCGATACCGTCGCGCGGCTGCTCGCCATCATTCACGACAACACCCAGCGTCTCGACCGCATGGTGCAGGATGTCCTGCAGTTGAACCGCCGGGACCGCGCGCATCGCGAGGTATTCAAGGTCGGCGAATTCCTGAAGAAGTTCGCCGATGAGTTCTGCCAGACCGAGAAGGTGCCGCGGGCTGTCATCGGGCTCGAGTTGAATGCCGAGCCCGAGGTGTCATTCGACCACAGCCACCTGAACCAGGTAATGTGGAACCTGTGCCGCAATGCGCTGCGGCATTGCCGCCGCCAGGATGCGAGCATGCGCATCGGGGTGAGCGTGGCAAGCGGCGGGGATATCGTAAAACTGGATGTAGTGGACGACGGACCGGGCGTGCCCCGCGCGTTGCGCAGCCAGTTGTTCGAGCCGTTCTTTACTGCCGTCAGCGGCGGCACCGGGCTCGGGTTGTACATTGCGCGCGAGATCTGCGCGGCCAACGACGCGACGCTCGATTACGTCGAAACGCCGTCCGGAGCGCAGTTCACGGTCCTGTCCCGGGGAGCGCGGCACCGATGACCAAAAGCAGGGTCCTGATCGTCGACGACGAGGCGGATATCCGCGAGCTGCTGAGTCTCGCGCTGCAGCGCATGGGACTCGACACCGATTGCGCCGCGAGCGAGTTCGAGGCGGTGCAACTGCTGCAGAAGCACGGCTACGATCTGTGCCTGACCGACATGCGGCTGCCCGACGGCGACGGGCTGAAACTGCTCGAGCACATCGGCGCAAGCTACGCGAGCACGCCGGTCGCGGTGATCACTGCGCACGGCAGCGCCGAGAACGCCGTCGCCGCATTGAAGGCCGGTGCATTTGATTATCTGGCCAAGCCGGTGTCCTTGAACCAGTTGCGGGCGCTGGTGCAATCGGCGTTGAAGCTGCCCCGCGCCGACCAGACGAAGAAAAGCGGCGACAAGGAAGCGGATGCCGGCGGCTTCCCGGTATTGCTCGGCGACTCGGCGCTGATGCGGCAGACGCGGCAGATGATCGACAAGCTCGCCCGCAGTCAGACGCCGGTGCACATCAGCGGCGAGTCCGGTTGCGGCAAGGAAGTTGCTGCACGGCTGATGCATCTGAAGGGCCCGCGCCGCGAGGCGCCGTTTGTGCCGGTCAACTGCGGCGCGATCCCCGAAAACCTGATGGAAAGTGAATTCTTCGGCTACAAAAAAGGTGCTTTCACCGGAGCGGAGCTCGACCGGGAGGGGTTTTTCCAGGCCGCGAACGGTGGCACGTTGTTCCTCGACGAGGTCGCCGACCTGCCGATCCAGATGCAGGTCAAGCTCCTGCGCGCGATCCAGGAAAAAAAGGTGCGCAAGGTCGGTTCTACCGGCGAGGAAAACGTCGATGTGCGCATCATCAGCGCGACACACCACCTGCTTGCC
>JACPTJ010000070.1 GCA_016192835.1 Betaproteobacteria bacterium | reverse complement strand
GGAACTCCTTCGCACGCAGGAAAAGCTCGATTACCTCGCGTACCATGACGCGCTGACCGGTCTGCCCAACCGGGCGCTTTTTGACGACCGCCTGACGCAACAAATTCGCATTGCGAGCCGCGACCACAACATAGTGGCGCTGGTGCTGGTCGACCTCGAGCGGTTCCAGGTCATCAATGACACCTTCGGCGGAAACGCGGCCGACCGCCTGCTTAAACTCGTCGCGGAGCGCCTGGTCGGCGTCATGTTCGATCGCGACAGCCTGGCGCGGGTCCACGCCGACGTTTTTGCCGTCCTGCTTTCCGGGGTCGCGGACGAAGCAGGCGTTGCCCGCATCGTGGAAGAAAAAATCATGGGTTGCCTGGTCCCGCCGTTCGCGTTGGAGGGGCAGGAACTGCGCGTCTCGGCGCGGGCCGGAGTGGCCTTGTTTCCCGGCGATGCCACGATACCGGATGCGCTGTTCAGCGATGCCGAGGCGGCGCTGAATCAGGCCAAGACGTCAGGCGAGCGCTATCTTTTTTACGCGCCGCAGATGAATGCGCGGGTCGCCGGGAGGCTCAAGCTCGAAAACAAGTTGCGGCTGGCCGCCGAGCGCAACGAATTCGTACTTTATTACCAGCCCAAGATCGATCTGCACGAACAACGCGTCACGGGGATCGAAGCGCTGATCCGGTGGAACGATCCCGACCAGGGACTGGTGCCGCCCGCCCTGTTCATCCCGCTGCTCGAAGAAACCGGCATGATCGTCGAGGTGGGCTCATGGGTAATGAAACAGGCGGTGGCGCAACATACCGAGTGGCAGGCGGCGGGGTTGCAGCCGCCGCGCATCGCGGTCAACGTGTCGCCGCTGCAACTGAAACGGAAGGATTTCGTCGCCATGGTGGAGCAAGCCATCGCAACGGCCGGCGATGCCGGGCACGGCCTGGACCTCGAAATCACCGAAAGCATGATCATGGAAGACGTCGAGGCCAGCATTGAAAAGCTCAGGGCCGTGAGGGCGTTGGGAGTGGAAATCGCGATCGACGACTTCGGGACGGGCTATTCGTCGCTGCAATACCTCGCGCGCCTGCCGATCAGCGCATTGAAGATCGACCGCGCTTTCGTGCAGAACATGACCACCAGCGCGAATGACCTCACTTTGGTAGCGACCATCATCTCGCTCGCGCACAACCTGGATCTCAAGGTGATCGCCGAAGGCGTGGAAACCGAAACGCAGGCCAGTTATCTGCGGCTGCACAAATGCGATCAGGTCCAGGGTTTTCTCTTCAGCAAACCGGTGCCGGCCGCGCAGGTGCCATCGATGCTCGGGAGCGTCGGGAAACCCGTTGTCTGACCGGCCGCTCATGCACTGGATTGAAGCGCTTGACGCACGCCTGGCTTGACGCGCAGGCGGCACCCGCCACCGCGCAGCGCTTCTCACTCGTGCGCGGGGCCGTGGCCAGCGAACTGCAACTCGAAACCCGGCCCATCGCGGTTTATCGCGGCGAATTCTGGACCTCCCGCCAGCGGCAGGCGGCGCGCATCCACGAAATTTCCTACCGCGCATGCTTCAAGCCCCAGCTGCCCGCGTATTTCATCGATCGCCTGAGCGAACCGGGCGATGTGGTGTACGATCCGTTCAGCGGCCGCGGCACGACGACGATCGAAGCGGCGCTGCGCGGCCGGCGGGTGATCGACAACGACATCAACCCGTTGAGTGCGATCCTTACGCGGCCGCGGCTCGAAGCACCTGCGCTGGATGCAATCAAGGCGCGCCTCGCGGAAATTCCGTTGCACGCAAATCGCGGCGCCCTCCCCGACCTCTCAATGTTCTACCAGCGCGATACGCTGCGCGAGATCACCGCGCTGCGCAATTACCTGCGGCGGCGGCGGTCAAGCGGCAGCGAAGACGCGGTTGACCACTGGATCCGCATGGTCGCGACTAACCGCCTGACTGGGCATTCGCCCGGTTTTTTTTCGGTCTATACGCTGCCGCCGAACCAGGCGGCGTCGGCAGATAACCAGATCAAGATCAACCGCAAGCTCAAACAGCAGCCCGAGTATCGTGACACGCGGGCGATCGTTCTCAAGAAATCGCGCCAGCTCCAGCGTAACCTGGGCGCGGATGAGCGTGCGCGGCTGCACTCGGCTGCGGCCAGCGCACGATTCCTGACCAAACCGGCAGACAAGACCAAAGACATACCTGCGGGGTCGGTTCAACTCACCGTAACCTCGCCGCCGTTTCTCGATGTCGTTCAGTACGCCAGCGACAACTGGCTGCGTTGCTGGTTCAACGCGCTCGATGCGGATGGCATCGCGAAGCACATCACAATGTCCAAGACCATAACCGCCTGGAGCGCGACGATGGCACGAGTTTTCGTGGAACTCTACCGCGTGACCCGGCGCGGCGGCTGGGTCGCGTTCGAGGTCGGCGAAGTGCGGAAAGGAAAAATCAGGCTTGAAGAGCACGTCGTTCCGCTCGGCATCGCCGCCGGCTTCACCTGCGAAGCGGTACTGATCAACGAGCAGCGTTTCACCAAGACCGCGAACATCTGGGGCGTCGACAATAACCAGCTCGGAACCAACACCAATCGCATTGTGGTGTTCCACAAGCCGCGTTAAGACGTTTGCCTAAACGCACTTTGTCCAGCGGCGTCCCATCGCCCGCCTCAACCACCTCTTCGAAATTGGTAGCACTGCCAGACCTGCCTTTCGCACGCAGCTGCATCTCGCAGGATTTGGCGGCCCCAAAAAGTCAAAACCGCCCATCCCATAGACTGAACAGTATTTCGCTTCCGCGCGTCGTTCGAGAGTCTGTCCAAGTTGCCGTGATATCCGCGAGCCGGTAGGAACTCATGATGAAGCTGCGGTACTGCCCAATCAGGTGCCTGACGCTTTCGACGACGGAAAAGCGAGTCATTTAAGCACCTGCTCGAGCTTATACGTAGTGCGGACCTCCGACAGCCACCTGTCTGTGAAATGATGCTTGAGCGTGGGCGTTGCACCTGCTGCACGCGCCATTGCCTCCAGGGAGATGAAATGTTCCTCCCATCCGAGTTCGAGCGCCGCGTTGACGGCAGCACGGTCAGCGCAACTCGCAATCCACGCGTCAGACCGCCCGAGGGTGTGAGCGAGCAAGTCCGTTTCCCCAGCATCAAGCGCATCTGGATATGTGAGTCTGGCCTTTACCTGCGCGCGCTGGACCGCAGAAACGGCGTGGCGCTTCTGCAAGCCCATTTGAAGCTGTGCCGCGTCAACCACGATGTATCCCGGCCGCAAGGGATCGCCCGTCAGCGCCTCCTCGTAGCACTTCTCGACAATCTCGACTGCAAAATGACTCGACACTGCACGCCAGCAGCGTGCGCGAAAGGCCTCGATAACGACGTTCGTATCGACCAGCACGACCTGCCCGCGCTGCATGCCGTTCGCCTCACAAATCAAACGGCACGGGCAGACCGTATGCGCGGAATAGCTCGCTCAGCCCATCGAATGTCGTGTCGAGCAATGACGCCGCCCGGCGTACCGATAGTTGCCCCTTCGCTAGCGCGGTGTGCAACCGCCGAACAAAGGGTTCGCAGAAAATCCGCGGCACCGACTGTTCCTTTCGCGGTCGTCCGTTTGCAGTAAGCTTGGCGTCGTTGATGTCGAAGTGATCGGATTTCGAAAGCCATCCGAGGTTCGTAAGCCGCCACTTGAGTGCTTTTGCGCTGACGAGAAATTCCGCCGCGGTCCTGTTTAGCCAGACGTTGATATCCTGTTTTTCGCGCGCCAGCCAGAACACCTTGAGTACGCGTTCGGGCATAAGAAGTGCCGCCGCGAAATTATCCGCGAGTTGCTCTACTCGCTTATGGCGACCTTTGCCGCGATGATTACCCTCGATCGGCTCCTTGTGCTCAGGCGGCATCTGCTCCCAAGTGAGCAGATGGAAGGTTTCGTGCGCAAGGTCGTAGTTCCGCCGTCCCTCAGGTTCGTTGCGGTTGATAAGGATGGTGTTCAAACCGGGAAGCAGGCACGCGGCGCCGGATATTCCTTTCGGCGCGTCGACGTAGAGCACAAGCGCTCCAAGGTTCGTCTCAATGGCGCGCTCAAGCGCGAGAGCCGGTGTGTCGCCCAAGCCCCACTCCGTGCCGAGCGCTTCGCCGTCCGCGGAGGCTTCCTCGAACGAGCTGCGCTCGTTGAGTGCGAGGCGCGGCTGAAGAACCGTGGTCTTGATGCCCTGGATCTCGCCGAGTCGGCGATAGGTCGCGATCCATCGGCCGGCACGTTCCTCGAATGCGCTCAGAAGATTTTCTGTCGCATTCTTGTCCGCCCGCCAGGAGAATTTGCCTTCGCCCACCAGACGAAACCCGTCGGTGAGGTAATCGAGATCCACGTTGAGCACGCGGATTGCGCGCACAAGCTCCTCGGCGCTGAGCTTGCGCTGGCCCGATTCGATCGCCGCCAGCGTCTGCCGGTCCTTGAAGCCGAGCTTCTCCGCGAGCTGCGCTTGCGTGAGTCCTGCCTTCTCGCGTGCCATCTTGAGCCGCTTGTTGATGAGATCGTTCATTGGTTACCTCGCTTTTGTTCGGCGACCGAGTCTTGGTCACGGGCTGTTGTGGTTTTGCTTTCTCGCATACGGCCCATTCATGTTCAGGGAAGCCATCGATATGCCTTACGTGTTGGTAACGTTCGCGTAGTTTAATATTGCATGTTTATAAATGCAATGATTCCTTACTTATAGGTTATATGTGTTCCCTGCCGGGCCTGGCGCGCCACTTCAAGTGCTGGCCCATTCTTGGAGGCGGGCAAGTAAAAAGGTGTGAAATCCCGGACGCTTACGCGCGAATACCGGGAAGCGTGAGAGAATGTGTTCGAGATCGGCCGCGCTGAGGCCGTAGGCTTCGGCGACCGCCCGGTTGGCCTGCCAGACCATATTGAAGTACCGCTCGTCCCGTTCCGGGGCGTCGGCGCCGTCAGCCGATAAAGTTTCAATGGAGGGAAGGCTGCTGCACTCCATGGCTGAAGGCACTGCACCTCGGGATACATAGGTCCAGTTCAGGTGCGTGCCGGCGGTGCGCGGGCGCGTGAGAAAGTCGAAAGCGAAGCTATTCAACACGGCCGCTGCAACATGAAGATCGATCTCGCCAACGTCAAGCGTCGCGAGGGTGTTGCACGAACATGACTTCTCCGGCAACACTGCGGAGATGCAAGTGCGCGTAGCGCGCGAGCGCCGCATCGCGCGTATCCAACAGAAGTCTCACTTGCCGGTGCGCCCCTCGAAGAGCGCCAGCAACTCATCTGGCAGCGGCGCGTCAAAGTCATCCGGGTAGCGAAGCTTTCCTTTCAGCACCCCGAACTTCACCTTGCGGGATGCGTCGAGCGGCACCAGCTTCGCGCGCGGAACGCCGTTTTTCGCAATCACGATCTCAACACCCCCGGCGACCTCTTCGACCAGGCGCGAGAGGTGGGTTTTCGCCTCGTGAATGTTGACAGTGTCCATCGGTTGGGCCTCCATCGCTTAGTTTACTTGAACCAAGACGTTGGCGTGCCGCAATTCGCCGCGAACATGCCCGTTCACTGAGAGTATCTTCTTGACACCCACCGCCCGCGACGGGTACTTTAAACACAAGCCGGCAGGCCGAACGCACATCCCGCCGACAGGCAGATCCCGACCCATCCGCAGAGAGCACCGATGAACTACGATCAATACCAGTACGTCAAGGTCGAAAAAAAAGGCCGGGTGGCAGTCGTCACGCTCAACCGGCCGGAAAACCGCAACGCGCTGCACATGGACGCGCACGCGGAACTCGAGCGAATCTGGAACGACCTGGCGCAGGACGAGGAAGTCTTTGCCATCGTTCTGACGGGCGCCGGGAAAACTTTCTCCGCAGGCGGCGACATCAAGGCCATGGTGGCCCGGGCCGGCACCGTCGAGGGCTTCAAATACACCCTGAAAGTTCCGGCCGCCACGCGGCGCATGTTCCAGAATATTCTCGATGTCCCCCAGCCGATTCTCGCCGCGGTCAATGGTGATGCGGTGGGCCTGGGCGCAACGCTGGTGCTGTTCTCCGACATCTCAATCATCGCCGAGAGCGCCAAATTCGGCGACACGCACACCAGGGTGGGGCTGGTGGCGGGCGATGGCGGAACGGCAATCTGGCCGCTGCTGATCGGGCCGGCGCGGGCCAAGGAGTTCCTGATGCGCAGCCTTATCGTCAGCGGGGCCGAGGCGCAGCGCATGAACCTGATCAATTACGCGCTGCCCGCCGAGCAGGTGCTGCCCCGGGCGATGGAAATCGCCGAGGAGCTCGCGCAGATGCCGATCTGGGCGGTGCGCTGGACCAAGCTCTCGGTCAACAAATGGCTGAAGGAGCAACTCAACCTCATCCTCGACGCCTCGGTGGCGTTCGAGATGCTGTCGATGAACTCCCACGACCACGCCGAGGCCGCGCGCGCCTTCGCCGAGAAACGCAAACCTGATTACAAGGGGTATTGAAGTATTTCGCCTCCGGGGAAACCATGGATTTCAGGTTTACTGAAGAGCAGAACATCCTGCGCGAGAGCGTGCGCAGGATGATGGACAAGGTCGCCACGCCCGAATACAT